>JALYSJ010000045.1 GCA_030854855.1 Candidatus Dormiibacterota bacterium | reverse complement strand
CAACGTGGCCAGGCGCTTTGGACTCGCCCGTAAAGGTGAGATTGCGGCGGGCTTCGACGCCGACCTCTGGCTCGTCGACCTGTCGCATGAGTCAGTGATCCGGCGAGAGGACCTCCTCTACCGCCATTCATTCAGCGCCCACGAGGGGCAGGCGATTCGCGGCCGGACTGTGGCGACGCTGGTGCGGGGCCGCAAAGTGTTTGCGGACGGGCGAGCCGTGCCGGAAGCGTCAGGGCGCTTGCTTGTCGCCGACCGCCTCTGAAAATGCGTCTCCCGCGATTCAGACGGTGTGCGCGTCGCGGCCCTTGACCGGCCAACCGCTTGGATCGAGCGTGACTTCAAGGTCGCACGCGCGCGCGAGAGGCAAGGCGCTTGCTCTCGCTGGCGAGATCGCGCGCGATTGCCGCCTCGTCGCCCGTAAGCAGACGTCCGTCGCGGACCACAACCTTGCCGTTGACCACCACAGCGTCGGCCCGAGCGGGTGGAGCAAGCGCCAGCGCAGCGACGGGGTCGTCCATTCCGGCGTGACCAAGATCGTCCAGCCGGAAGAACGCAACATCCGCGCATTTCCCCACGGCAAGAGTGCCGCAATCATCGCGGCCTAGGCACGCGGCGCCCCCGACCGTCGCCACCTTCCAGGCCTCGCGAGCGCTGATCGCAGTGGCGGCGTCCTCGCGGCCTTGCATCGCCGCTCGCGCTCGGGCCAGCAAGAGGGTCTGATGCATCTCCGTGGCAAGGTTCGAATCCTCGTTGCTCGCCGCCCCGTCGACACCAAGGCCGACGTTCGCGCCGGCGCGCAGCAGATCTTCGACACGACAGGCGCCGGCGCCGAGCCGCATGTTGCTCGAAGGGCAGTGCGCCACGCCGGTCCGAGTCTCCGCGACCTGCCGGACCTCCACGTCGTTGAAGTGGATGCCATGTGCAAACCACACGTCATCTCCGGTCCAGCCTAGGTCACTCATCAGCTCGAACGGCCGTTTCCCAAATCGCTCCGCGCAGAACCGTTCCTCGTCCAACGTCTCGGCCAGGTGGGTGTGCAGTCGCACGCCATGACGGCGCGCCAGCTCGGCCGAATCCCGCATCAACTGTGGCGTCACGGAAAACGGCGAGCAGGGCGCCACCACCAAGCGGCACATCGAACCGGGCGCAGGATCGTGAAAGCGGCGAATCAGACTCTCTGTGTCCGCGAGGATCGCATCCTCCTTTTCGACCACGCTGTCGGGAGGCAGGCCGCCGGCGGATTCGCCCAGCGACATCGAGCCGCGGCAGGGATGGAAGCGCAGGCCTAGCTCCCGCGCTGATTCGACGAGCGCCTCGAATATGCCCGCGCGTCCGCGAGGAAATACGTAGTGGTGGTCGGTCGAGAGCGTGCACCCGCTCAACAGCAGGCGCGCCATCGCAGCCCGGGCGGCGATCCGGACTGTGCCGGCGTCGATCTGCGCCCACACCGGGTACAGCGCGCGCAACCACTCGAACAGTCCTCCGTCGGGCACGTACCCGCGGGTCGCCCACTGATACATGTGATCGTGGGCGTTGACCAGGCCGGGAACGGCCAGGCAGTTGGGGAGATTGAGCACGGCATCCGCGGCAGGCGGGTCCCCGGAGCCGACCTCGGCGATCATCCCGTCTCGAGCCAGCAGCCAGCCACTCTGAAGGACTCCATCGCCCCCCACCCCATCCCTCCTGTTTGAAAAGGCGCCCTGCGCGCGCCCGGCGCTGACCGGGGAGGGAGGACCGGTTCCGGTATACACCAGCCCTGCCCGCAGCAGCAGCGTCGGCATCAGTCCGGAACGATGTCGTGGGGACGAACCGGCACTCGCGTGATCGGACGGCCGGTGGCGGCGCGGATCGCGGCCACTATCGCAGGGCCAGACGAGATGGCGGGAGGCTCGCCCACACCCTTCAAGCCATACGGCGAGTGCGGGTCGCCAAGCTCGAGGACATCCATGAGCACTGGGGGCATGTCGAGGATCGTCGGGAGGAGGTAGTCCGTGAACGAGGCGTTGCGGATCACGCCATCTTTGACCTGGATCTCCTCCATCACGGCAAGCCCGAGTCCCTGTGCCGCGCCGCCCTCGAGCTGGCCCTCCACCGCTTGCGGATTGATCGCCTTGCCGACGTCCTGTGCGGTGGCGAGCTCGACGACCTTGACGAGTCCGAGCTCGGTGTCGACGTCCACAACGGCGCGGTGCGCGGCGAAGGCATGCTGCAGGTGAGCGGCGGCCTGTCCCGTTTCCGCATCGAGGCGGTGTGTGCGCCGCGGGCGGAACTCGCGAGTCTCCTCGATCGAAGCGTCGCCCAGCAGCGTCGCGAGCGTGACGATGACTTTGCCCGAAGCCGAAACCACCGCGTCACCTTCGAGCCGCGCGGCCGCGCTATGACCCAGCTCCGAGCGGGCGAGCGTCAGGACCCGCTCCCGCACCGCCTCGCAGGCAGACTTGACTGCTCCGCCTGTGATGTACGTCTGGCGGGAAGCCGACGATGAGCCCGCCGAGCCCACCTGCGTGTCGGCATCCAGCACCACCACGTCGCTGACCCCGAGCTCGGTGCCGGCGATCTGCGCCTGGATTGTGACGAGCCCCTGCCCCACCTCGGCCGCCGCGCTGTGGACTTCGGCGCGCGGGCGCCCGTCCACGACAGAGAGGCGCACGCGTGCCGTCGAGTAGTCGTCAAACCCCTCCGAGTACCCGACGTTTTTGAATCCGACCGCATAACCGACGCCGCGGCGCACTCCCTCGCCGTGGGTGGTGTTGGAGACACCGCCCGGCATCTGCGTGAGGTCGAGACGGCCGTGTTCGACGGGTGGCGGCAGCGGCATCCTCTGGATTCGTTCCAGAAGCTCGGTCACAGGTACGGGCCCTTCCAGCACCTGTCCGGTGATAAGACTGCTGCCCGTTCGCAAGGCGTTTCGCTTCCGCAGCTCGACGGGGTCCATGCTTAGCGCGCCGGCAAGCTTGTCCATCTGCGCTTCGTGCGCGTAGCAGTTCTGGACGGAGCCGAATCCACGCATCGCGCCGCATGGCGGGTTGTTCGTGTACACGACCCATCCGTCAATCGTCGCGTTGGGGCACTCGTAGGGTCCGGGCGCAAAACAGCAGGCGTTGGCGATGACCGCGGTCGAGCTCGACGCGTACGCTCCGCCATCGAGCAGCACGCGCGCTTTGACGTAGACGAGCTTGCCATCCCGCGTGGCCCCATGCTCGTAAGTGAGCTTGCCGGGATGGCGGTGGACATGGCCGACGAACGACTCGGGCCGGGAATAAGAGATCTTCACCGGACTGCCCGTGCGCAGCGCGAGCATGCATGCGTGCGCCTGCATCGAGAGGTCCTCGCGGGCGCCGAACGCACCACCCACGCCTGCCATGGTCAACCGAACCTTCTCCGGCGGAAGGGCGAGTATCTCGGCAAGCTGATCGCGATCCACGTGCAGCCACTGCGTCGCGAGGTAGAGATCGACCCCGCCCACGCCGTCAGGTATCGCAAGTCCCGACTCGGGCCCGAGCGGCGCCTGGTCCTGCATGCCGACCTCGTACTCACCTTTGACCACCACGTCCGCCCGCGCGCCCTGGTCGCCACGCCGGATTCTGACGTGACGCGTGATGTTTCCGCCGGCGTGCAAGCGCGGCGCCTGATCTGTCAAAGCCAGCTCGGCATCCGTGAGTGGAGTGAGGATCTCGTACTCGACGCGAACCTTTTCCGCCGCGCGCCGCGCATTCTCCGGAGTGTCAGCCGCCACCAGCGCCACCGCCTCGCCCCAGTACCGCACCAGGTCAATCGCGAGCACAGGCTGGTCCTGGATTTCGAGGCCGTAAACCTTCGTGCCGGGTATATCGTCGTGGGTCAGAACCGCCCGTACTCCCGGCGACGATGTGGCGGCGCCCGCGTCGATACCGAGGATGCGCGCGTGCGGATGCGGGCTGCGCACGGTCGTCGCCCAGAGCATGCCGTCGACAGTGAGATCCGACGAGTAAGGAAAGTCACCGCGCACCTTCTGGGCTCCGTCGGCTCGTCGCGGCGAGTCGCCGACGCGGCCGCTCACGGGCAGAAGCGCCGCGAGGCGTGGCTTCATGGGTTCCCCCCACCCCCTCCCTCACCCTGCGCGCGGGCGCGAGTAGGTTCGGACTTACTGAATGCCCCCTGAAGGGGGAGGGAAAGTGCGGCCAGGTGCACTGCGTCGATGATCTTGGCGTAGCCGGTGCAGCGGCAAATGTTGCCGGCCAGTGCTTCGCGAATCTCCGGGGTCGTGGGCCGCGGAATGCGCGCGAGAAGCTCGTGGGTAGCGACCACCAGACCCGGCGTGCAGAAACCGCACTGCACGGCGCCCGCTTCGAGAAAAGCCTCCTGCACCGGGTGCAAGGCATCGGCCGGCGCGAGCCCCTCGACCGTCACCACCTCGCGCCCCTGCGCCTGGCCGCCGAGCACCAGACAGGCGCAAACCACCTGCCCGTCCATGTACACCGAGCACGAACCGCATTCGCCCTGTTCGCATGCGTTCTTCGAGCCGTAGAGGCCGAGGTGCTCTCGCAGCACGGAAAGCAGGCTCTCTCCCTCCCACACGTTTTCCGCGACCCGTGGCCGCCCGTTGACCTTGAAAGCGACTTTCATGCTGCCGCCGCGTAAGCGTTCCAGGCCCACACGAAGCTGCGGCGAGCCATCACGGCGAGTGCATGGCGCCGGTACCCCGCGGTGCCTCGGATGTCGTCGATGGGCTTCGCCGCCGACGCGACGAGCTCGCCGAAACGGTTCAGGGCGGATTCCTCCAGCGGCTTCGGCTTGTCCCAGAGACCCCGCTCGTCAAGCACCCCCGCGAGAAACTCCTCGGCGGCGCTCGCCGTGACGGGAGTCGGCGCGGCCGATCCGATTCCGGTGCCGATCCGCCGCTGCTCGGGGTGGATCGCCAGCGCGAACGAGCACACGGCGATCACCATCGCATTGCGCGTGCCGACCTTCGAGAACTGCTGGGGTCCCGTTGCCGCCTCGATTAGAAACGCCGCGATCAGCTCGTCCTTCCGCATCGCGTTGTGTTTGGGCCCGATGAAGAACTCGTGAGCCGGCACGCGGCGCGTGCCCGCGACCGAAGCCAGCTCGACGATCGCACGCGAAGCGAGCAGCGGGGGGTGCGCGTCACCTGCAGGCGATGCGGAGCCCAGGTTGCCCCCGACCGTGCCTCGATTGCGGATCTGCGGTGACCCCACCGTGCGAGAAGCCATGGCAAGACCGGGGAGCCGGTCGCCGAGCTCGGCGATGATGCGCGTATAGGTCACCCCGGCGCCGATGCGCAGCTGCCCGCCGTCCTGGTCCCACTGCGCAAGCTCGGCCACGCGCGTGAGGTCGATGAACGCCACCGGCCGGTGCCGGTCGAAGTTGATCTCGACCATCACGTCAGTCCCGCCGGCGATGGGCAGCGCCTCCGGGTGCGCCGCCTTCATCGCGAGCGCTTCAGCCCAGGTGGCCGGCTGTAGAAAATCCATCTCCGCTCACCATGCTTGATCGGCCGGCGGCGTGTCATCTCGGGTCACCGCACCCTCGATCAAGCCATATGGCCGGTCAGTTGCGTAAAAGACCTCGTTGCGGTTCTCGCGTCCGAACGGCTTCAGGTCGACCACGAAGTGATGCTTGTTCGGCATCGAGAAGCGGATTTCCGCAATCTCAGGACGTGCTTCGAGCACGGCCTGCCCCATCGCGTACAGCGTTTGCTGCAGCGAGAGGCTGTGCTTGGTGGCGAACGTTTCGACAATGAGACGGCGGGCTTCGGCGCGAGCGTCCGCCCAATCGACGTCTGAGTCGAGGTATCGCCACCGGGCGTCGACGGTGGTAGCCAGTACGCGGTCATGCGTCTCGGGCAGCGTCGTGTAGGGATCTTTCGCGTAGCCCCAGAACTCCGATCCCGCCGTCTTGAGCAGGGTGAGATCGCGGAAACCGGAGACAATCCATTCCGACTCGCGCGTGCAGGTCACGGTGGTGAGTCGCGGCTCGGACCCTGCGCGTTCGAACGCGTGAGGGTGCGGCCCGCCGTCGATGTGAATGCGCGTCCATGGCTGTTCCGAGATCGAGACCTTCGCACGAGTGACAGATGGGTAGTCGCGCACAAAGTGGCCGGCGAGGCGCTGCGCGAACTCTTCAATCTCACCGACGTTTTCACTCGCAAAGGCGAAGACCGTGTTCTTCTGGGTGTCCGTCGGCACCACCTTCGAGTTGTCTCCTGCGATGTGAGTCGCCTCGAAATCACCCGCAAGCGCGACACTAACCGTCATGTCCTTGATCTCATGGACAGTCCCGTCCGGTCCGCTCCTGGTGACACGCACGACATGCGTCTCGGCCTTTCCGTACTGGTTGTCCCCGAGGCGGATGGTCATGTGCCTCGGTACGTGGAGTAACCGAACGGGCTCAGCAAGAGCGGAACGTGGTGGTTCGCGACTGCATCGGTCACGCTGAAGACGACCGAGACCTCTGGGTAAAAACTCGCAGTCCCGGTAGCCTGGAAGTAAGGCGCGGTCGCGAAGTCCAACCGGTAGTCGCCCGCCTCAGTACGACCCGACGACAGGTCTCGCACCCGGCCGTCGTCATCGGTCACGCCCTTTCCAACCACCGACCATGCGCCGTTCGCGCCGCGATGGCTGAGGGTGACGGCAAGGCCGGCCGCCGGACGGCCGCGCGCGGTGTCGAGCACGTGCGTCGAGATG
>JALYSJ010000043.1 GCA_030854855.1 Candidatus Dormiibacterota bacterium | reverse complement strand
CAGCCGCACTGAGGTCTGGCCGAATGTCGACCAGGAGAACTTCAAACTGCACGGGAGCGGACCTGGATGGGCCGAGGTGACGGAGGGCAGCTCGATCGCCGGCGGTGTATGGGAGCGCGAGCGCTATACGTGGGACGGGGCGGCAGGCACAGTGGCCGTCGAGACTCTCGAGTCGAACACTTGGGGCGAAGGCAGTCGCTGGGACTACCGGCTCGTACCCGTGGGCGGAGGCACGCGCATCGATGTGACTGTTGTGCGGAATCCTCTCAACGTGAAGGCCCAGCTCATCGCCTTCGGGCTCGCCATCTTCGGCCGCTCAATGTTGCGAACCCAGATGGTGCAGGCGCTGGCCCGAATCGCCGCTTCAAATATCGGCCGCTGAATGAGGGTTGATCCGGCGCGACTAGATCAAGCGACGAGTCGGTAACCAAGCGATGGCGGAGGACTGAGATTTGAACTCAGGATAGGCTTGCACCTATACCGGTTTTCAAGCCCGACCTGCCGGTTTTAAGTTCAGAAGCGGCTCAAACATCTGTAAGTCAGTAAGGAAATAGCTGTGGCTGAAGGCCATTCGGAGGGCTCCATCGCCGATGCCCTTGACCATGCCGTCGGGCGCTCGGTTCTTTCGGTGTGCACTCCAGCTGAATCCTTTTTCCTACCTCCGGTAGAACAAGAAACTCACATCGTTCCGCGATGAAGAGCAGTACAACGACGCCGCTGTGGTTCAGTGCCTTCACCGCGGGTGTCACCTTGCAGAAGGGCAGTGCCTGGGGCCTAGCACTGCTGTTTTGCAGCTTCGCCCTGCTACTTGTGTCTGCCGTTCAAGGCGCTCAGGTGAGCTGGAAGTGGTTGAAGTGGACGTTCGGCTTCTGAATTGATCTGGAAAACCACACCCCGCTGGCATCGACAACTGGAAATCTGCTGGGGCACATCAGGGTATCGGGCTTAATGGAACAGATCGATGTACCCTGGCGCCATGAACAAACTCAAGCGATTCGCCGCTTGCTTTCCCATCGCCGCGCTTCTCTTTACACTTACCCCAGTGCCGGTGACGGCCATCGTTACCGCTAGGCCACCCTGCGCATCACCCTTGGCAGGCACCTTGGCTGGAATCACAAAAGCACCGGGCACTTACTGCCTGAGCGCTGAAGCCAAGACCGGCACGTTGACCCTTGCTGGGCCTGCCAGTGGGGTCTGGACTTTTCAGATCGATGGTGGGTTCACGGGCAGCAGCTTCAACGTGGTCATGGCAGATGGCGGGCTAGCCTGCAACGTCCATTGGTTCGCCATCACCGCGACGATGACCGACTCCAACCTTCAGGGCATTGTTACCGCCGATACCGGCATCACGCTGACCCGCGGCAGCTTGATCGGGCAAGCTGTCGCGCCACAAGTCACGAACACCGGTACCAAAGTTACCGCCTGCCCCACCACTACCCCTGTCACCGCATCGCCTGCGGCGGCTGTCCCAGCCAACAGTGGCAACGATCATCCTGGGTTTTGGCTGCTTTTGCTTTTGCTTTTGCTTTTGCTGCTTGCCGCTGCCGTCGTGGCCGGTTACGCAATCAGGCGACGACGCTCAAAAACGCCTGGGTGACCTGCCGGTCGCTGACCCTACTTCGTGTGCAGCAGGATGGCGGCAACCATCGTGATGTGGTAGTGGCAGGTGTCGGCCGCGGGCATTGTGACCGGCGCGCAAGCATTCCTGTGAAGGAGAAGCGGGGGCGGCTCCGAGCGCTACTTAAGACTCTCGGGAGCACAGGGATCGATGTTGGTGAGGATGTCGTTGCCAAGGTGAGATAGACGCCCGAAAACAGCGAAAACCGGCCTCGCGGCCGGTCTTCTGAACTCAACTTAGCAGGAGGGTTCCCTCTCAGAAAGTTTGGCGGAGGGGCTGGGATTTGAACCCAGGATAGGCTTGCACCTATAACAGTTTTCAAGACTGTCGCCATCAACCGGACTCGGCCACCCCTCCGCGAGGCAAATGCGATTCCAGGAACTCACCGCGCGCCGATCAGCTCCACCCCGCCCATGTACGGCTTCAGCACTTCCGGCACCATGATCATGCCGTCGGATCGCTGATACGTCTCGATGATCGCGTCGATCGTGCGCGTCAGCGCCAAACCGCTGCCGTTGCTCGTGTGCACAAACCGCGGCGGCGCTCCCCGCGAGGGCCTGTACCGGATGTTGGCACGCCTGGCCTGGAAGTCGTTGAACACAGAGCACGAAGACACCTCGAGATATCGGTCAAGCCCCGGGCACCACGCCATCAGGTCGTACTTCTTGTACTGCGCAAACCCCATGTCACCGGTGCACATCAAATACCGCTGGTAGTGCAAACCCAACCGCTGCAGGATGTCCTCCGCATCGGCGGCCAGCTTCTCGAACTCCTCCATCGACGTCTCGGGCGTCGTCACCTTGACCAGCTCCACCTTCGAAAACTGGTGCAGCCGGATGAACCCTCGCGTGTCCTTGCCCGCGGCCCCTGCCTCCGAGCGAAAGCACGGCGTGTACGCGACGTACTTCAACGGCAGCCGGGCGGCCTCCAGGATCTCCTCGCGGTGGAAGTTTGTCAGCGGCACCTCTGACGTCGGCACAAGCCACAGATCGTGGCCCTCGACCTTGAACGCATCCGCTCCGAACTTCGGCAAATTCGCCGTCCCGACCATCGACGCGCTGTTCACGAGCACCGGCGGACCCATCTCCGTGTACCCGTGCTCGCGCGTGTGCACGTCGAGCATGAACTGAACCAGCGCCCGCTCCAACCGCGCGCCCTCAGCCACCAGAAACGCGAAGCGCGATCCTGATACGCGAGCCGCCCGCTCGAAATCCATGATGCCCAGCGACTCGCCGAGGTCGTAGTGCGTCCGCGGGGTGAACCCCAAATCAGGCTTAGTCCCCCACTCCCGCTCGACCACGTTTTCCGCCTCGGTCTTTCCAACCGGCACCGAATCGTCGAAAAGGTTGGGTACGCGAAGGAGAAGGTCATCGCGCTTGGCCTTCACCGCCTCGGCCTGCGCCATCTCCTCCTTGGCGATGTCGGCCATCTCGCGCAGCCTTTCCTTCAACCCGGCCTCCCTTGTCTGCGCGAACTCCTTCGAGAGCTTGTTCTGCTCCTCCTTGATCTTCTCGGCCTTGGACAGGTGCTCGCGCCAGACCTTGTCCAGCTCCAAGATCTCGTCGATCGGCGCCGGCTCGCCCTTCAACTCGGCGGCACGGCGCACGCGCTCCGGATCCTTGCGAATGAGATCTATCGGGAGCACTAGGACTCGGCCTTCATGACCGGGAAAAGGATCACGTCCCTCACCGACGGCTGGTCCGTGAGCAGCATGACCAGGCGATCGACACCAATCCCGAGACCGCCGCACGGCGGCAGACCGTACTCGACCGCGCGCAGGAAATCCTCATCCATGGGGTGCGCCTCGACATTTCCGGCCGCGCGCTGCGCCGCCTGCCCCTCGAATCGCGCCCGCTGATCGACGGGGTCGGTCAGCTCCGTGAACGCGTTCGCGTACTCGCGGCCCAGGATGATCAACTCGAACCGCTCCACGAACCGCGGGTCGTCCTCGCGAGGCCTCGCGAGCGGCGAGATCTCGATCGGGTAGTCGATCACGAACGTCGGCTGGCGCAGCCGCGGCTCGACATGCTCTTCGAAGAGCTCGTTGAGCTCAACCCCGACGGCATGCTTTCCCGTGTGCTCCAGCACTAGGTCGGCCATGCGCGCGCGCCGGAACGGCGGCGTGAGGTTGACCTCCTCGCCCTGGTATGTCGTCTCCAGCGGCCGTCCGGCCGCCATCGCCGCCACCACCATCAGGTCCTCGACCAGCCGCATGACGTCGTCGTAGTCCGCATACGCCTGGTAGCACTCGAGCAACGTGAACTCCGGGTTGTGCCGCGGCGACAGCCCCTCGTTGCGAAACACGCGGCCGAACTCGTACACGCGCTCGAAGCCTCCAACCAGCAATCGCTTCAGATGCAGCTCGAGCGCGATGCGCAGGAACAGGTCGCGGTCAAGCGCGTTGTGATGCGTCACAAACGGCCGAGCGTGGCCCCCGCCCGGCACCTCCTGCAGCACCGGCGTGTCGACGTCGAGGAAATCGCGCTCGTCGAGCAGGCCGCGCATGGCGGTGATGATCTTGGTCCGCGCCCGGAACACTTCGCGCACCGCCGGATTGGCGATCAGGTCGACATAGCGCTGCCGGTACCGGATCTCCACGTCCTTCAGCCCGTGCCACTTCTCGGGCATCGGGCGAAGCGACTTCGTCAAAAGCTGGAACGACTGAACCTCGACGGTCAACTCTCCGCGACGTGTCCGGAAGACAGGTCCAGTCACGCCGATGATGTCGCCAGTGTCGAGATCCGCGAAGCGCGCGAACTCCTCCTCGCCGAGCTTGTCGCGGCCGGCCATGAGCTGGATGCGGCCGTGGCCGTCCTGCAGGTCGGCAAAAACCACGCCGCCTTGAAGCCGCTTCACCATGAGCCTGCCGGCGACCGAAACCGGTTCGGTCTTCTCCCCTTCGACCAGCAATGCCTTGGCCGCCTGGCTCGTATGCGTGGGCCGGAAACCACGCGAATACGGCTCGACGCCCGAGGCCCGGAGCCGCTCGAGCTTCTCGCGCCGGTCGCGCATCACCGCCGGCAGGTCGAGCTCGACTTCTTCCGTCACGACCGAAAAGACTAAGGGCTAGAGGGCCAGCTCCTGTTCTTCCGCCGCCGGGAAGGCGCTGAGGTCGGCGCCTCCCCCCTGCCGGTGGTTGCCCATCGCCTCCTCGATCAACGCGTCGATGTCGGTGTCCGAGTGCACCGGGTCGTGGTGGAAGAAGGCGAGATTCTTCACCCCCGCCTGCTCCGCCAGCGCGAGCGCCTCCTCGTACGTGGAGTGCCCGAATCCGGAGTGAGTCTTGTACTCCTCGGTGCTGTATTGCGCGTCATGCACGAGCAGGTCCGCGTCGCGGCACCAGTTGGCCATGTCCTTCAACGTGCCGTTCTCCTGGTTGGCGAATATCGCGATCTCGTTGTCGGTGGCGAAGCAGAACCGCTTCTCCCCCTCGTCGATCCGGTAACCAAAGGTCGGGATCGGGTGCATCAACAGGTGGGGTGTGATGCGAAGCGCGCCAACCTCAAAGGTCTCGCCCGGGTTGCGTTCGATGAACTCCATCTCCGCCGGCATGTGGCTCAACCGCACTGGGAAGTACGCCGGGTCCATCTGGTCGGCAAACGCCGCCTGAAGCGACTTCGCTGAGCCCGCCGGTCCCACGATCGTCAGATGAGTGCCCGGCACGAACGCCGGGAGAAAGAACGGGAATCCCTGGATGTGGTCGAGATGCGTGTGGGTGATGAGCAGGTGCGCCTGCAGCGGATCCGTGGCGCTGAATCCGTTGCCCAGCTCCGCGATTCCGGAACCCGAATCGATGATGAGCAGGTTGTTCTCTTTGTCCCTGACCTCGACGCATGTCGTGTTGCCGCCATAACGGAGCGTTCTCCTGCCCGGTGTTGGCCGGGTACCTCGAGTACCCCAGAACTTGATCCTCATCGTGGCGCAGTCATGTGGAAGATCTCTTTGTCAACGAACACTTCTAGCAGGTCCTTGTCGAGCTTGCCCTCGTCAGCTTCGGCGTGAAGGATGTCGAGAGCCGTGCGCACCGGGACCGCTCGCTTGTACGGCCGGTCCTGCGCAGTGAGCGCGTCGTAGATGTCGCAGACCGTCATCATCCGCGCCTGCAATGGGATCTGGTCTCCCGACAATCGCCTCGGGTATCCCGAACCGTCGAGTTTTTCGTGGTGCCCGTAAACGATCTCTGGAATTCCCCGCATCAAAGGTGTCCACGGGATCTTGATCAGGAAGTCGAAGCTGTGTGTCACGTGCGACTCCATCTCGAGACGTTCCTGCGGGTCGAGGGTGCCCTTGCGGATGCTGAGGAATCGAAACTCCTGCGGATCCAGCATCGGGTGGGCAGTTCCGGACATGTCGTAGTAAGTCTGGTGCGACAGGAATTCGAGCATCGAGGCCTTGTCCTCGGGCATGACGCTGGGCTCGTTTGCCGCGACGATGCCCTGGATCCATAGATTCAGCTGCGCAAGCTCTTCCTGGAGGTGCTTATCGATCTCGTCCAGCACCTCAGGGCTGCCGGTCCCACTCCGCATTGCCTCCAGCTTGTCCGTCGCGTACTTGACCTGCACAGATCGCTCCACCGACTCGAACCGCGCCTGGATCACCTCGAGCTGGCCCGGCAGCAGCTTCTTCGCCTTGATCAGGATGTGCTCGCGCACACCTACCTTGCCGAAGTCGTGCAACAAACACGCGTAGCGGAGCTCCTTGAACTGATCCTCGGTCAGATGCACGTCGCGGTACTTGCCGGCGCCCAGGCTCGTCACAGCGCGCGCGAGCGAAGTGGTCAGCGCTTCGACGCGGCCTGAGTGACCTGCAGTGCTCGGGTCTCTCTGCTCGATCGCGGTCACGCTCGCCTGCACGAAGCCGTCGAACAGCGCCTGGATCGAATCGAGCAGGTTCTTGTTGTCGAGGGCGACCGCGGCCTGGCTTGCTATCGATTCGATCATCTCGAGGTCTTCCGGCCGGAAGCTCACCACCTCGGCCTCCACCGTTTCGACAGTGAGGCGAGTCTCGTAGCGGCGCTTCGCATTGATCAGCTGCACCGCGCCGACGACCTCGTCGGTGTGGTTCCTCATCGGCACGGTCAGCATCGACTTGGTCCGGTAGCCGAACTGCGCGTCGAAGCCCTTGCCGCCCTGTGGTTTGCCCGGTGGCGGGTTGTAGGCGTCGTCGTAGATCTGGCTGGTGCCGACCGACACCGTGTAGCCGACGACACTCTTCTCGTCGACCGGCACCGTGAATGCCTGGTAGGTGTTGCTGATCGAGGTGTTCTCGCTCGAAGCCAGAAACAGCAAAGGCTCCCCGCGGTCGCCAACGGTCTTGAGCCACAGGCTGGCGCCGTCGGCGTTGGTCAGCTGGCGCATCGTCGTGAGGATGAACTGCTGAAGCTTCTTGATGTCCCTTTCCACTGACAGGGAGATGCCGATTCGGTTGAGCTCTTTGAACTGCCGGTGCTGCCTTTCTTCCATCTGAGTCACCCGCCGCTTGAGGGCGATGTTCTCCATGGCGATGCGCAGCAGCGCGCGCAGTGCTGACGGTGAGGAGTCGACCGGCGGTGAGAAGGTGATGTCCGCCAAACCCTCGGGCGCCGTCAAGCCGGGCCCGGCCAGGATCAGGGCCGGATACTCCACCTCCACGTCATCTGTGAACGGCTGCGCCTCGAGGCCAAGATCGGCGAGCAGCTTGGGGAACCCGAACTTCTCGAGGTCTCCCAACAGGTAGACGTGGAACGCTTGCGCGGTCTTCATCGTTCCCCGGACTTTTGGGCCAAAACGGCATTCTGAGCGTAGATAAGACGTAAACCATCGAGGGTCAACAGCGGGTCGGTGGACTGGATCACGTTGGTAAGCCCGGCGACCAGCGCCGCCTGGCCCCCCGTCGCGATGACTTTCGCCGACCCCCCGAGCTCGGCCACCATCCTTTCGACCATGCCCTCCACCTGGGCGACGAACCCCCAGACGAGGCCCGACTGGATCGACGCGACGGTGTTGCGGCCGATCACCGAGTCAGGCGCGACAGGTTCGACGCGCCGGAGCATTGCTGTGTGCGAGACGAGGGCCTCGAGCGAGATCTCGACACCTGGAGCTATCGCGCCCCCCAGATAGTCCCCATCAGCGCTGATTGCGTCATAGGTGACGGCGGTGCCGAAGTCGATTACCACGATCGGACCGCCGTACTTGGTGTACGCAGCGAGGGCGTTGGCGATCCGGTCGGCCCCGACATCCTTCGGGTTGTCGTAGCGGATGCGCACGCTGGTCTTGATGCCTGGCCCGACCATTAAGGGCTCGCATTTGAGGTAGCGCTTCGAGGCTTCGACCAGAGCCGGGTTGATAGTCGGCACCACGCTCGAGATCACGACTCCGTCAACCACGCTCAACTGGAAGCCACGCAGATCAAACAGCTGTCGCAGCTCGATCGCCATCTCGTCGGCCGTTCGCTCGCGGTGGGAGCTGACGCGCCAGTCGGCGACCAGGCGATCCCCGTCGAACAGGGCCAGCGTCACGTTCGTGTTGCCAACGTCGACGGCCAGGAGCATCGCCAGCGAACTCTAGCT
>JALYSJ010000027.1 GCA_030854855.1 Candidatus Dormiibacterota bacterium | reverse complement strand
AGACAGAAGCCAGCGGTGAGGAGGCCAGCCCTCGATCTCGCCTCCACTCACGTAGCGCGAACCGATCGCCAGACCGCCGCACCCACGAGCCGCGTCGACGATGCCGTCGAGGTCTTTCGCCAGATGCGAGCCATCTGCATCCATCTCGACGAAAAGAGCCGAGCCTTCGGCGAGTCCGATCCGAAAGGCGTCTTCATACGCGCTGCCGAGTCCGAGCTTGCGCGGGCGGTGCAGCACGCGCACACCGTGGTCCGCCGCCGCCAGCCGGTCCGCGATCTCGCCGGTCGCGTCAGGTGACGCGTCGTCGACGATCAGCACGTCGTGCCCCAGGTGGCGCACGCCGTCGACCACCTTTTCGATGTTCTGGCTTTCGTTGTAGGTGGGAAGCACGACAAGGACCTCGGTCGGCGGCGCTGTGCGCGGGGCGACGCTCACGAGCGAAACCTGGTCCTCACCACGTGCTTGAACATGTCCAGCGAGCTCTTGATCGGCATCACCTTGGTGGGCGCCGAGTTGCGCCAGACCACCGGGACCTCCGCGATCCTCACCCCGCGCTTCTTGGCCCGATACAACACCTCTGGGTCGTAGCCGAAGCCGTCCGTCGTGAGCTGCGCGAAGACTTCGTGCGCGACGTCGGCGCGAAATAGCTTGAAGCCGCATTGCGTATCCCAGATCCCCGGAAGCAGGACCGCCTGGACGAGCAGGTTGAACACCTTTCCCATCAGCACCCTGTACATGGGCTGTGAGATCTCCACACGCGAATCCTTCAGCGCCCGCGACGCGATCGCCACGCCTGCGCCTTTGTGCAGCTCGGCGCGCAGCTTCTCCAGCTCCTCGATGGGCGTGGAAAGGTCGGCGTCGGTGACAAGGATCTCCCCGCCTTTTGCGGCGGCCACGCCCTCGGCAAGCGCCCGGCCCTTACCGCGGTTGCGCGGCAGTGCCTCCACCAGCACGGATGGGTTGCGCTCCGCGGCCGCATCCTGGATCAAGCGCGTCCCATCGCTGCTGCCGTCGTCCACCAGGATGAGCTCGTACTTGATTCCCTTGTCCGCGAGGTAGCGCTCGATTCGCTCGATCGTGCTTGGCAGTCGCTCTTCCTCGTTGTAGCAAGGGATGACGATGCTCAGCTCTGGAGTTGCGACGGCCACGATGCGCCATCCTACTTGCCCGCGCGAAGAACCTTGAGCGCGTAGGTGGGCAGGACCGCCATTCGGCGGATCCTCCACGGCTGGTAGGCGAGCCTGTGCATCCATTCGAGACCGGCTCTCCTCATCCACACAGGTGCTCGCGGCACCCGGCCGGTGAGGTAGTCGAAAGAGCCGCCCACGCCCATGGCCACCGCGACCTCAGCGCGGTCCTGCATGCGGTCGATCCACAGCTCCTGCTTGGGAGCGCCGTATGCCACGAGCAGGACCTGCGTTCGATGGGCGCGGATCAACTTCAACGCCTCGTCGTCGGATGACGGATCGGGCGATCCCGCGTGAGCCGCCACCTCGAGACGTGGATGCTCCGCGCGCAAACGCGAGGCATACTCCGCGGCGACGCCTGGCGCCGCGCCCAGCAGGAACAGCCGGAAACCCCGGCGCGCGCACATGGCCGCCAGGGGCGGGATCAGGTCGACGCCGGCGACGGGGACGCTGATGGGACACCCCTGCCGCCTCGCGGCCCACACCACTCCCGTCCCGTCGGGCAGGCATAGGGCGGCCGACTCCAGGACGCGGGCGAAATCACTGTCTTTGGTCGCTCTCATGATGAATTCCGGATTGACCGTCGCGACTAGGTGATGGCCGCCGGAATCGACGAGCTTTTCGATGCGGTCGAGGGCAGCCTGCATGTCGACGCAGTCGACCCTGACCCCGAGGACGCGCGTCGACGCGTCTATTTGGGCAAAAGGGATGTGGGCCTCTTGACTCGCGGCAGCTCCCTGCCCACCGTTTCAAGGTCGAGCGCGAAGACGAGCGTGTGCGGCATCGGAGTGCCGAGGCTGGTCGCGAACTCCGCCAGCGGCATTCCTCCCCGCACCCAGATCCGCGTCCACGTGTAGCGGTCGGCGAGGCTGTGATCGACCGAGGACATCTCGGTGACCGCGGTGTCGTAGCCCGCCTGCTTGAGGGCGGCGACAGCCTGCGCGTTGAACTTTCCCGACGGGTATGCGAAGTCCAGCACAGGATGATCAAGAAGGTTCTCCAGCCAGCGTTTCGAGTCGCTCAGCTGGCGCAGCGCCGAATAGAACGACGTCGACCCCGCAATGT
>JALYSJ010000021.1 GCA_030854855.1 Candidatus Dormiibacterota bacterium | reverse complement strand
CCGCCGCCGAACATCACCGGCGAGCTGCACATGGGGCACGCGCTGCAAACCGCGGTCTACGACCTGATCGCGCGCTACAAGCGGATGAACGGCTTTGAGGTGCTCTTCCTGCCGGGCTACGACCACGCCGCGATTGCGACGCAAAACGTGATCGAGAAGCAGCTCGCGCGCGAGGGAACAACCAAAGAGGAGCTCGGCCGAGAGCAGTTTCAAACTCGGGTTGAGGCGTGGTACGAATCCGTCGGCGCCACAATCATCAACCAGCTGCGCCTGCTGGGCGCGTCGATGGACTGGAGCCGCCTCCGCTTTACCATGGACGCCCGCTACTACCGATCGGTGATGACCGCCTTCGTCGCCTTCTACGAGCGTGGATGGATTTACCGCGCGCCGCGGATCGTGAACTGGTGCCCGCGTGACCGCTCAGCGATCTCGGACCTCGAGATCGAGTGGGAGGAGCACCACGACACGCTGTATTACATCCGCTATCCGATCGAGGGTGGAGGAGACGTGATGATCGCGACGGTCCGGCCGGAGACGATGCTGGCAGACACCGGCGTCGCGGTGAACCCGACCGACGAACGATATCGATCATTGGTCGGAAAGACCGCCGTCTTGCCGCTGGTCGGACGCAAGCTGCCCATCGTCGCCGACGATGCGGTTGAGAAGGAGTTCGGCACCGGTGCGCTGAAGGTCACCCCGGGGCACGACCCGATGGACTATGAGATCGGGCAGCGGCACTCGCTGGAAATCATCAATGGGATGCATCTCGACGGAAGCATCAACGCGCCAGGACTTCCTTACGACGGCCTGCCCGACCTAGAGGCTCGCAAACGCGTGGTGGAAGATCTCAGGGCACAGGGTTTTCTGGTCAAGGAAGAGCCGTACACGCACGAGGTGGGTCACTGCGACCGCTGCCACACGGTGATTCAACCGCTCATCAGCGAGCAGTGGTGGATGCGGATGGACGTCATGCGCGACAAATCGCTCGCCGCTTCCGCGGCCGGCGAAGTGCACTGGCATCCCGAGCGCTACGAGCGCACTTACCTGGATTGGCTGCGCGGGCTCCGTGACTGGAACATCGGGCGCCAGCTTTGGCTTGGACACCGCGTTCCTGTTTATGACTGCGACAACGGGCATCGCATCGTGGCTGTCGATCGACCGAATGAATGCACCGAGTGCGGCAGCACGACGATCGTGCAGGACCCGGACGTACTCGATACATGGTTCTCGTCCGCGCTGTGGCCGTTTGCAACTCTCGGATGGCCTGACGAGACTGAGGACCTGGAAGCGTTCTACCCGACGGACATCAACATCACGGCGCGGGAGATCATCAACCTGTGGGTGAGTCGCATGATCATGACTGGCATCGAGTTCATGGGCGATGTTCCGTTCCATGACGTGGCGATTCACTGCGTGGTCCAGGCATCGGACGGACGGAGGATGTCCAAGTCGCTTGGTACCGGTGTCGACCCTCGCGAACTGATCTCCAAGTACGGCGCCGATTCCCTGCGAGCCTGGGCCGCGTCGGTGGCCATGTCGAGCCAGGACGTGCGTTTCGACGAGACGCGTGTCGAAGGCTACCGGCGATTCAGCAACAAGTTGTGGAACGCAACCCGTCTCGTGTTGAGCTCGCCTGGGACTCTACCCGGCGACGCCCCCGGGGTGCTCGAGCTTCAGGAACATCTCGAAGATCGCTGGGTGGTTTCGCGGCTGTCGGTTGCGTGTGAAGCCGTGACCGTGGGCATCGAGAGTTTCGAGTTCCAGGATTCGATGGCCGCGGCCTATGGCTTTGCCTGGAACGAGTTTTGTGACTGGTATCTGGAGGCCGCGAAGGACCGCTTGCGCGCGGGCGATGCGGCGGCCCAGGACGTCGCTCACATGTGCCTCGACCATGTCTTCCGCTTGCTGCATCCGTTCATGCCCTTCGTGACCGAGGAGCTGTGGTCCATGACCCCGGGGCACTCGGACTTTGTCATGCGTTCGACGTGGCCAAAGCTCGACCGCGTCGACGTGGCGGCTGAAGAGTCTTTCGGACAGGTAATCCGCATCGTCGAGGAGGTGCGCGGGCACCGCCAGGCGGCCGGCGCTCCACCGCGCGGCGGCAACCTGATGCTCGAGCATCCAATCGATCACTCGGTCGCTTCGCTGGCGGCGCGGCTCGCGAGAGTCGAGCTGGTCGATGAGCTCGAGGGCGGTACTCCGCTGGCGGCCGTACGCGGGCGTGTGAGGTTTCCCTCCGGAGGCGAAGGTGACAGCCGCCGCAAGGCGGAGCTCAAGCGCCTCATGGAAGAGCTGGAGAAAACCGAGGCCAAGCTGGGCAACCCGGACTTTCAAGCCAAGGCGCCACCCGAGATCGTCAGGAAGTTGCAGGAGCGGGCCGCCGAGCTTCGCGCCGCAATCGACCGCCTAAAGTAGACGGGCTCTATGCCCTCCATCGCGTTGCTGGCGCCAGTGCTGCTGCCGCTCATCGCGGCTGGCGTCGTGATCGCGTTCGGACTTGGCGGAATCAACGTTGGCTCATTCGCCGTCGGTGCGGGCGTTTGGGCGGCGGTGCTGGCGTTGCTGGTCGTGTGGCTTCCGCTCCGCGCCACGCAAGAGTTGCACCTTGGACCGCTTGGTTACGGTTCCAGCTTTCAGGTGCGCATCGACGCCGTGGGCTTCGCCTTCGGCCTGATGGTCCTCGTGCCGGCCGCGCTGGCGCTCACTCTTCAACCTCGCACCTGGCAGGAGTCGACTGTCGGCCTCCTCGGAGTGGGCGCGGCAATGGGTGCGATCGAAGCGGCCGGCGTCGTGCTGACCGCGCTCGCCGCGGGCACGGCCGCGACCCTGGCGGTCGTGCAGCTCGATATCGAGGACAGTCGCGCGCGGCGGCCGCGCTGGGGCATGCTGCTCGCCGCCTGGCTTGCGCTGAGCTGGGCAGGCGCGCTGCTGCAAATAAGCGGCGGAACCGCAACCTACTCGGCTCTGCCGGTGTCCGCCCTGAGCGTGCCGATTTTCTGTCTGATCGCGTTCGCCGGCCTCATGGCATCCGGATTGTTTCCATGGCGTTCGTGGCCGGCGGAAGTCTGGTCGCGGCCTTCGCTTCGGGCGTCCGGGCTTGTGGTGGCGGCTCTCTATCCCCTGGGTCTCTACCTGTTTGTCCGGGCGTACGAGATGGGTGGCGGCCGATACCCGAGCGCCGTATTGAACGCAGTGCTGGCGTCATGGGGCGTGTTGGTGGCGCTTGGCGCTGCCGCTCGCGCTCAATCGGCGGTCACCCGGCGTGACTTCCTCGGCGAGGTGATCCCCGGCGCCGGGGGCTTCGCGTTGATGGCGGTAGCACTCGGCACCCCGCTCGGACTCGTGGCGGGATTGATCACCATCGCCACCGTCGCCGCGCTGACAGCGTCCCTGTCGCTGCTGCCGGACCGCGGGGGACCTGCGTCGCTGGTGGCCATCGCCGCGGCAGTCGGCCTGCCGCCCGGCCTCGTCTTCGGGGCGCGGATCATCGGCATCGAGTCGACCTTCGAGGCGGGAGATTTCTACGGTCTCATCGGCGTGGCGGCCACGGCCACGTGGGTGCTGTGGATGGTCGCCGGCGCCAGGGCGACAGGCCTTCCCGGTGGGCGCGGTCGTCCCGTCAATGAAACCTTTCCGCGTGTGGCGATGACGGTGGCGGCGCTGACCCTCCTGGCCGGTCCAGCGCTGGCAGTCTTCCAGTCGGGCTTCGCCCGCGTGGCAGCGGATGTGATCTCCCTTCCACCAGGTTCGGTGGGCGGCGGGCTCACTTCCGTGCTCACAGTCTCGACGGTGCTCCCAGCGCTTGCGCTCTTCGTGCCCCTCCTGATCATCGGCGTCCTCGCCTTCGGGGCGGCCAGCACAGCGGTCATCCGAACGCAGCCTCGACCGCCACTTTTCAACATCCCGGGAGCGAGCGCGGTCGCTCGAATTCGCGGCGCCGTGACACCAGCCTCGGTGCCGGAGCAGTACCGATCGCTTCTCGACCTCCGAGCTCTCGAAGCGGCGGCCGCCGGCGGCAAGCCACTGCTCTGGCTCGCCTCGCTCGCCGCCCTCGGCTACGCAGTAACTCGTTGATCGACGGCACCGCCGCCTTGCTGGCATGGCTTGGGGCTTCGCTGCTGGTGCTTTCCGACGGCCGGCGCGGCCTGGGCGTTGGACTTGCCCTGCTCTCCGCAGCCTTCGCGATTCTCGCCCTGACAGGTGGATTGCCAGTCGGTGCCGTAGCGGTCGCCGCCGGGGGCGGCTTGGCGGCGTGGCAATGCTGGCGATCGGGGACGGCGGGCTGGGGGATCATGCCCGCGGGCTCCACCCCTCGACTCGTTCTCTGCGTCGGCTCGGGCGTGCTTGCCCTTTGGGTCGCCGCGGTGGTGACCAACGGTCCAGGGGCACCGATGCGGTTCGCGGTTCTGGCGGTGCTGGGATTGACAGGGGCGCGAGTCCTCGCCAGCAGCGAGATCTCAGTAGTGCTTGCCGGAGTTGCCGGCTTCGCGCTGGCGTTAGCGGCAGCGCCTGCCCTGGAGGTGCCTTCGCCGGGCGTCTTTCCTGACATCGCCGGCGGCCTCATCGCCGCGGGCGTGATGGGCGCGCGCCGGCCGACCGAGAGCGTCCTCGAATCGGACAACCGTGCAACTTGAGCTGATCGCGGCGGCGGCCGCCACTCTTATCCTCGCGGTCGTCCTGGCCCCACCTCGGGTGATGCGCGCCAGCCTCCTCACATGGGGCCTCGCCGGCCTTGCGGGAATGGCGGCGATCGCAATCGCGCCAAGCCTGGACCTTGTTCTCCTGATCGTTCTCGTGCTGGCCGTGCTGCAGGCGCGGCTTGCCTCTCATCGTGATTTCGCCACACGCGTGCGCGCGCCGGTCCTAGCTGTCGCGCTCCTCGCAATTGGGCTGGTCTTCGAACGGGTCGACGCGCCCGTGGTGCTGGAACGGTTCGGCGCGGTGGGTATTGTCGCGGGACTCCTGGCCGCGATCGGCTTACTTCCCTACATTCACGAATTCGATCCCGACGAATCGGTGGTCGCCTCCCCGATTCCATGGATCGCCTTCATCGGCCCGCTTCTTGCGGTCACAGTCGTGCCGCTGGCAAAGCAAGCGATCTCGCCTGAGGCTGGCGATGCGTTTGGCGCGATTCTCATCGGGCTGGGGCTGCTCAACGTGGTTTGGGGAAGCGTGGCGTCCTGGCGAACCGAAGATGACGCGTCGGCATGGCGCTACTCGTTCATGGCCGACTGGGGCCTCGCGCTTTGTGGATTCGGGCTGATGATCGCGGACGGCCAAGCAGCAGCGTTGATCCTGCTGCTCAACATCGTGCTCGGGCGTCTGCCTCTCTACCTGTGGTCTCGTCAGGCGCTGCGCGAAAAGAAACCGGGAGACCGGCCGATCAACCTGCTTGTTGCCGCGCTGCTCGCGGGCTCCGCTCCGTTCGCTGGTTTTGCGGCGCGCATTCTGCTGCTTCGCGGTGCGACGCAGATGTACTGGCCGCTGGCTCTTGTCCTGGCGGTAGCGATGCTGTTCTGGCTCCCGGCTTCGCTGCGCCTCGGCCGCAGCCTGGGCATGCCTCGCGGCCGCCAGCTGATCGGCGTTGCGATAGTGCTCGCGGTGAATGTGTTGCTCGGCCTTTATCCACAGCCGCTGCTGAAGCTGGCCGGGCTATGAGACTTCTGCTGTGACACGGGCGCTTCTATCTCTCGCCACCCACGCGCTCGCGCTGATCCTCTATCCGGGGCTGCTGACCAGCGCCGTCTTCGGCGGACTCACCGAGCTTGCTTGGACGAGGATCACGAGGGGTGGGTGGGCATGGCCGGACTTTCCACGTCGCCGGCCCACGCCGGTTCTCGCCACGGTGCTGGTGTGCGCGATCCTCGCCGCCGTTCAGCTTGCTGTTCCGTTCAACCCGATGCCTTCGGAGGAACGCAGCGTGGTCGTCGCGGCCATCGCGCTGGGGTTCACGGTCTGGGCGGAGCTCGCGCTGACTGTCGAGTTGGTCGCCGAACCGAGGTTGCTGCTCATCGTGCAGTTCTGCTGGCTGCTGGCGGTGCTCGGGCCGGCGGTGCAGCCCGAGAGCCTGCGACCGCAGGTCCTCGGCAACATGCTGGTACCCGCGCTCCTTCCCCTGAAAGCGGCGTGTGCCGTCCTGTATTTGCTCTGTCTTCCGGCGCTGCTTCGCCTCTGGCCATTCGCGGCGAAGGGCGACCGCAGAACGCATCGGCGGCTCAACGCCGCGCGCGCGCTGTGCTGGTTTCCTTACTGCGGACTTTTCACGACTCTCTTCTTTCCGCCGTCGGGTGACGACGTGCTCGGGTTGCTGCGGTTCTTCGGCAT
>JALYSJ010000169.1 GCA_030854855.1 Candidatus Dormiibacterota bacterium | reverse complement strand
GCCCGGCGCCGATGAACGCCGTGTACGTGGCGTGACCAAAGAACAGGCCGAGCACCTGTCTTCCGTACCACTGGACTCCCGCGGCGGCCCAGCCGAATCCCTCGGGATTGAAGATCGAGTAGAGGTTCGTCATGTAAGCGATGGATTCCAGGAAGTTGAACCCAAGTCCAACGGCTGCGCCGTAGACGATGCCGTCGACGACGTCATCGAAGTCATCACGCATGACGAGAAAGAGCAGCACGACCGCCGCCCCCTTCGCCAGCTCTTCCAGCACGCCCGCAGAGAAGGCAAGGGAGGCATCAAGCCCGGGCCCTGGAACCAGGGTGTGCTGAGCCGTCGCGTCCCACAGGCCCTCGCCCCAGATGACAAGGCTGGTGGCGACGATCGCGCCCCAGGCGGCCGCGACGAGAACAAGCCGCCATGGTTCCTTCTCGTTCCGGTCCATGCGCCGGATGACCAGCAGCCCGAACGCGGTGGTCGGCAGACACGCCAGGGCGCAGACTGCGGCCACCGCCGGGCCGGCTGCCTGCGTGAAGACGAAAACGTCGATGACGAGGAGCCACAGCAGAACGCCCAGTCCGAGGAGGACGCCGGCGCGGATGAGGTGTTTGCGGCGGCTGGCGCGATCTCTCGTGAAAGCCCTGACTCCGATGAAGGTGCCAAGCGCGACAAGCGCCACAGCAAGAAGGCCGTACAGCGACGCGCGGCCAGGGATGCTTTCGAGGTACACGTAGTTCATCAAGGAGCTGGCGATCAGCGCGATAACCACGACGCCGGCGACCGCCACAGCGATGCCGTAGCGACCGGGTCGCAGCCTGGAGTGGGGATTGGCCGCTGGAGGAGTCGTATACGTGTGGGTGCTCATTCCCGTTCGACCAGCACGATGCGCCGGGTCAGGACTTCGACCGGCCGGCCGTCCTTCAACCGCTCGACGACAAAGCTGTAATGACCAGGAAGGCTGTGATGCAGGCCGGGCGGGACTATGACCGGAACCGTGCTCTGCGGTGCGAGCTCGCCCGCGGTGGCGGGACCGACCCGGCCGACCATGCTGCCGAAAGAGTTGAACCAGCGGGCATCCACGAGGAGGTTAGTAGGCAGCCGGGACCAGTCCACCACCGCCGCGAATTCTTCCGTGCGGGCGAAGGTCGTCCCGTCGGGCCCCCGCGTTGTGCCGGTCGCCGGGTCGTACACGAAGACGCCGACGATGTGAGCAGTGTGTCCGGTCGTCTGCCCGGGCGGTTCGAAGTACACGAACTCGATCAGTCCGACGGCGAGGATGACCACCGCGAGCGTCGCGAAAACCAACAGGGTTCGGTACAGCGTGAGTATCTGGTCGTGGGGCGCGGTCATCACGGCGGCGCTCAGTCGAATCGATTGGCGGCGCGTTGTCAAGAAAGAAGGAATGATCAGTCCCAGTTGGAGAGAGCTACCGGCGGCTAGAAGCTCGGGTTTCGCCTCCGGACGATCTGAACAGTCGCGCCCAGGATCAGGACGCCAATCCCGAACGTCAGAAACGGGAGGCCGCCCGGGCGTGTCACCAACAATGTCACCACAACGAGGCTGAGCGCCAGGGAGTAGGCGCCAACCAACCTGACGCCCGTGGCACTTCGGATCCAACCTGGCCGCCCAAACAGCGGACGTCCAGTCAGTAGCTCCCAGAGGCCCAGTCCGGCGGTCGCAGTCGCGACCAGGAGAATCGGATCGACCATCGTGGCGAGCCTACCACTTGCACGAAGCTCTTTTGGCAGTTTTTGAGAGCCCCTATACCGTTGAATGATCGTGTCGAAAGCGTTGCGTGGCTTATTAACTCGGCAATTTCCCGCTAGTTTCTGGCTAGATTCCCGCACCGTTCCACCACGGTTCCAATGCCGCGCCGATGATCGCAGCTTGAGATCAGAGGTCACTTCGTTGGTGCGGCGGAGAGGAGTTGAACCTCCACGTCCTTGCGGACACTAGCTCCTGAAACTAGCGCGTCTGCCATTCCGCCACCGCCGCATCGGCCGACGCTGAAGTATACCGAGGGGCTGTAAGCCGCCCTTCTAACATGGCCTCGTGGGCGCGAGCGTCCGAATCGGGCGGATTGCGGGGATCGAGGTGGGACTCCACTGGAGCCTCGCCATCGTCTTCGTCCTTATCGTCTGGACCCTCGCCGGCCAGATCCTGCCGGCAGTTGTCCCCGATCAGCAGCAGTCCGCCTACTGGCTTGTATCCGTCCTCGCCGTCGTCCTCTTTTATGTGTCGCTTCTCAGTCATGAGATGGGTCACGCCCTGGTTGCCAGGCGGCTCGGGGTGAAGGTCGATGGAATCACCCTCTGGCTCTTCGGTGGCGTCGCGCGGTTGAAAGGCGATGCTGCGACTCCGGGGACCGAGGTCAAGATCGCGATTGCCGGACCCCTCGTCAGCCTGGCCCTCGCGATCCTGTTCGGCGCCGCCACGTTCGCTCTCGACGCGACAGCTGGACCGCCGCTCATCGAAGGCGGCATCGCGTGGCTCGCGGGCACCAATGCCATGCTCCTGATCTTCAACCTGATTCCCGCCTTCCCGCTGGACGGCGGTCGCCTGCTGCGGGCCTGGCTGTGGCAGCGAAGCGGCGACCGCTATCGCGCCACCTCGGGCGCGGCACGGCTAGGTCGGGTTTGCGCCTTCCTGATGATCGGAGTCGGGCTCGTCTCCTTCTTCATCAACAGCGCGCTCAGCGGCCTCTGGCTGATCTTCCTCGGATGGTTTCTCTGGTCGGCTGCACGTAGCGAAGAATCACAGGTGCTCATGCGCGGCGCGCTGAGCGGTCTGCGCGTGAGCGATGTGATGTCCCACGATCCGGCCACCGCGCCGGGTTGGATCACCGTCGACGAGTTCATGCGTTCCTATCTCCCCGGCCGGCATGCGAGCGCGTACCCGATCAAGACCTTCGAAGGGGCCCTCGACGGTCTGGTCACTACGGCGCGGTTGGCGCAAGTGCCACCGGCGGAACGGCACCTGAGGCGCGTTCGCGATGTCAGCACCAGCATGGATGCGGTCGCCAAAGCGTCACCCGGCGAACCGGTCACCGCTGTCCTCGATCGCCTGTCGCCGTCAGATGACGGCCAGATGCTGGTTATCGATGGCGGTCAGCTGGTCGGAATGCTCTCTCCGGCGGACATCACTCGCGCGCTGAGAGGAGCGCTTACCCCCCGCCGCTGATCGCTAGCTCGCGATGAACAGCGTGTGCCAGGCCGCCTCGATCAGGTCCGGCGTGAGCTGCGGGCGCACCCCGCGTGCCGAGGACACGTCCACCAACCGCTCGAGCAGGTCGCGCGGGTGGTTGCCGCGGAGCGGCCGGCCGCTGTAGAGCGTCGCGATCATCTCGAGCGCCGCCGGTTCAGGCGGGATGGTCAGCCGCTCGCGTTCGCGCTCGAAAATTCGGCACCACATCTCCCAGGTCGGGTCGGGCATAAGGACCTTGTACGACAGCCGGCGCAGGTAGGCCTCGTCGAGCAGCTCGGCCGGCCGCAGGTTCGTGGACAGCGCGACCTGCGCCTGAAACGGCACCTCGACCTTGCGGCCGCTCGCCGAAAGGTTCATGTAGTCCGTGTCCTGCTCCAGTGGCACCAGCAGCCGGTCGAGGATCTGCTTCGGGCTTACGCGCTGACGGCCGAGGTCGTCGATGAGCAGCACGCCGCCATTGGCCTTCACCTGGAGCGGCGCGCCGTAGGTGCGGCTGCCTTCCTCCCAGGTCGGGTCGAACATCTCGAGCTGGAACTCGCCTCCGACCTGCACCAACGGCCTGGCCACCCGCCGCCACCTCTTGTCCGCCGGCTGGTTCGCCGCGAGCTTGTGCACAGCGCCGTCGAAGATTGTCATGACCTCGCCGCCGCCGATGTCGAGGGCGACCGGGATCACGATCGGCCCGCCGAGCAGGCTCGGGATTCGCCTCGCCAACGTGGTCTTGCCGTTGCCCGGCGCGCCATAGATAAAGATCGAAGAGCGGGAGTTGACGGCGGCGCGGACAGCTTCAGTCACGCCGGGTGCGAGCTCAATCCCGCTCAGGACGAGATTGACCTTGACCAGGTCGAGGGTGCCAGGTTTCGCCGCCTCGGTGAGCACAGCGCGGTACTCCTGTTGGGAGACCGGCGCGGGGCCCACATAGCGGGTGCTCGAGTCCGCGATCTGGTCGCTGCGAGCGCGCCCCTGCTTCGTGATGGCGTACGCCATCCGTTCAGGCAGCGGCCGGCCCAGCCATGGACCCTGTTCGGCCGCCAGCCCCAGAGCGTCGAGAAAGTTCGAGCCCGTGAGCGACTTCAAGCTTGGCTCGACCGCCGCGAACGGCAGCGCCAGCTGATCCGCCACCTCGAACCCCGTGATTCTCGTCGCCGAAGATGCGAGCCGAAGGACCATGCCCTCGATCAGCGTCCGGTTGATCTCGGGTGGAGGAGGTTCGATCTCATGGCTCGGAGCAGGAACACTCGAAGGCACCGGCTGCGGCTCGTCGACATGTTCGAGGATCGCGCCGAAGATCTTCTTGCCGAACCGCGCGCGGTCTGAGTGATCGGGCGGCTCGCCTTCGCGCCGGCGGCTGATCCAGTCCGGCACCTCTTTGAACACAACGGTGTTGCCGATGAGCAACTGGACGGTGTCGGGCTCGTCGGTCGCCACGCGCACGGCGATGCGGACCAGATAACCCTGGCTCTTCAACGCCGCCCAGCTGCGCTCCCATGCCACCTCGTTGCGACCAGACCACGTTTGGCGCACGGTGCGGTCGCGCGCGAGAGTGATGTCTTTGCGGTTCTGGTAGCGACGGCGAACGAGCTCCGTCACATCCTTGTCGATGTCTTCCGCGACAAGCGCGGCAAGAGGCAGAGCACGGTCGTCGACGGCCGGCCGGTTCTTGATTTCGAAGATCGTGTTCGCGGTGGGTGCCAACGCCCGGATCACGCTCGCGTGCCGCGGGCAGAAAGGAGTCCTTTCGATGAACTGGATGTGTCGCCGGCACCACCAGCTCTTGCACTCACGGCCGGTCAGGTCTTTGTAGGCGCACGCCCATCCGCGGCGTTCCTGGCAGTCGCTGTAGGTGCACACTCCCGCCGGCTTTTTGCCGTCGGTGCGCGCGGGTGCGGGCGATCTCTGCTCGACCTCCTCCGTGAGCGTGAGCTCGTTGGAGATCGCCTCGACAGGCGGCTGTGCCGCACCTGGCTTGGGCATGTAGTGGAACGCACCGGAGAATTGCTCGCAGCTCTGGAAACGCTGGCTGCGGTCCTTCGCCGTTGCCTTCCAGATGATCTCCATGATCGGCGACGGAATGGCCGTCGACGCTCGCGGCTTGTCGAACACCTGCGAGTGGAGCACTGACGGCAGCGCGCCCGTGAACGGTGGCTCGCCGTGCAGCAGTTCGTAAAGGATCATGCCCAGCGAGTAGATGTCGGAGGTGGCGTCTACCGCGTCGCCTTTGACCTGTTCCGGCGCCATATAGGCAGGCGTGCCGACCATGCTTCCAGTCGCTGTCAGCCGGTGCTTGTCGTCGACCAGCTTGGAGATGCCGAAGTCGAGAATCTTGGTCTTGCCGCGGTTCGAGATAAGGATGTTGTCGGGTTTCAGGTCCCGGTGAACGATCGAATAGTCGTGCGCGACGCCGACCGCGGACAGCAGCTGCTGGATCAGATCGACGGATACGTCGACGCTGAATCGCCCGTACTCGTCCAGCCACGACCGCATTGAGCGGCCCTCGACCCACTCCATGACGATGAACAGCACGGGGCCGTCCTCGTCGAAGTCGTAGACGCGGACGATGCCCGGGTGGTTGAGGGCGGCGACGGTGGCGGCCTCGCGGTGGAATCGCTGCCGGAAGCTGGTGTCGCTCGAGTACTGTTCGGCGAGGACTTTGATCGCGACAGGGATCTCCAGCCGGGGATGCGTCGATCGGTAGACGACGCCCATGGCCCCACGGCCGAGCTCGGCTTCGATCGGATAGCGCCCTAGTTGGGTCGTGCTCACTTTGAGAACACCAGTCGGTCAGTATGCCGCACGGTACGCGGCTCTCTGGCAAGGTGACCGGAGATGGTGATCCGGCCGGCTGCGTCGGGATGCGCTGACCCTAAGGCAGCATCGGGGCGCCTTGAACCGCTCCAAATCGGAGTGAATACGTCACCGGGCATTCGATCCCGGTAACGCGATCAGAGCCCTCTCCCTGCGCCTCCAGAGGCGCGGCCGAAACGCTCGGCGAGAGATTCGGCGATCCAGGTGGTCCAGATCCGGGCGAAGCTCCGAGCAGCGGAGCGAGCGCGTCTAACCACTCGTGAGCGAGCAGCGCAGGAGCTGAGCCCGGAGATGGGCCGCCTGGGCGACGAAGATCCGTCGAGGGCTTTCCGGCCGCGCCTCTACGCTCCCTGGGTGCGCCCGGCCGGTTTCGCTCCTTCCTTGATCGGTTCGGCGCCGGCCCGCAGCACCTTCTTGTCGAACTTGCCAACCGAGGTCTTGGGCACCTCGTCGATGAAGCGCACCTCGTCCGGCAGCCACCACTTGGCGACCTTGTCCTTGAGAAACTCGATCACCTCTTCCTGGGTGACGTTCCCGACGAACTCGGCCTTTGGCACCGCGAACGCGACGGGGCGCTCGTCCCACTTGGAGTGCGCAAGGCCGATCACCGCCGCCTCCTTGATCTTCGGGTGGGCCATGATCGCGTTCTCGAGCTCAACCGACGAGATCCATTCGCCACCGGACTTGATCACATCCTTGGTGCGGTCGACGATCTGGATGTAGCCCTCGGGCGTGATCTTTGCCACGTCGCCGGTGCGAAACCAGCCGTCTTCCGTCAGCTTGTCCCCGTCGTAACCGTTGTGATAACCGCGGGCGATCCAGGGGCCCCGGACCTGGATCTCGCCGAAGGCCACCCCGTCCCATGGCAGCTCTTCACCGGTCGCAGGATCGCTGATCCGGATCTCCACTCCTGGGTTGACCACTCCCTGTGTGAGCCGGACCTTGAGCTCATCCTCGGCTCTGGTCCCGGCTCGCGGGCGTGCGACGCTGCCCAGCGGCGACGTCTCCGTCATGCCCCAGGCGTGCAGGATGCGAAGTCCGACCGAGTCCATCGCCTCCATGAGGGCTTGAGGGACGGCGGAGCCGCCACAGATAACCGTGTGAACCTTGGGCAGGCGTTTGCCGGTCTCTTTCAAGTAGGCCGCTGTGTTGATCCAGATGGTCGGAACGCCGGCGAGCATGGTCGCCCCTTCCTGCTCTGCGAGCTCCACAACCGATTTCGCGTCGCCCATGAACCGGTCGGGAAACAGGACCTTGCAGCCAACCATGCCGCAGGCATAAGGAAGGCCCCAGCTGTTGGCGTGGAACATCGGGACGATCGGGAGCACCACGTCCCGCTCGGAGAGGCCAAGACTGTCGGTCTGCAGGACGCCCATCGTGTGGATGAACTGCGAGCGGTGTGAGTAGACGACCCCTTTCGGGTTTCCTGTGGTCCCAGACGTGTAGCACATAGCCGCGGCCATTCGCTCGGAAAGCTTCGGCCAGGGGTAACTCTGGCTTTCGGCCCGAAGGAGCGACTCGTAGTCGAGCATCTCTCCGATGCCGATCTCGTTGTGCGAATCCGCGGGCGTATCGGTTATCAAAACGAATTGCTTGACGCTCGGAATCTTCCCCATCAGCGGCTTGAGAAGCGGAATTAGGGCCTGATCGACAAATAAAACCTTGTCTTCCGCGTCATTGATGATGAATTCAAGGTGCTGAGGAAACAAACGAAGGTTGAGCGTATGAAGCACGGCTCCCATGCAGGGAACCGCGTAGTACAGCTCGAGGTGCCTGTAGTTGTTGAAGCAGAGGGTCGCCACCGGATCGCCCGGTTTGATGCCGAGGCGCTTGAGCGCTCCGGCCAACTGGTTGATCCGAGGGACCATCTGGCCGTAAGTGATCCTGTGCATGTCTTGTTCGCGCTTCGTCACCACCTCTGTCTTCTGGTGCAGGCGCTCGATCCGCCAGAGCACATGCTGAAGAGAGAGCTCGTAGTCCTGCATCAAGCCTTCCACGGCCGACACCTCCAGCTTCCTAAGTCGAAACGATGGTCATTAAAAGGTCGATGGTAAGGCCGCCGGGCGTAGCATGCACACCCATGGTTGCTCCGGGTAGGGCCGACCTCCATTTGCATACGACAGCAAGCGACGGCTGGCCGACGCCCCAGGAGCTCGTGGATCACGCGGCCCGTCGCGCCTTACTCCACGTGATCGCAGTCACAGATCACGACACGATCGAAGGCGCGCTGCGTGCGCGCGAGTACGCGGCGAAGCGGGCGAGATTCCACGTCGTCATAGGTGAGGAGGTGTCCAGCCGGGACGGCCACATCGTCGCGCTGTTCATCGAGCGCCGCATTCGTCCGGGCATGTCGGCTGCCGCTACGGTTCACGCGATACATGACCAGGGCGCCCTCGCCGTCGCGGTACATCCTTTCTGGCGCGCGCAAAAGAAGACGAGGACCAGTACTGTTCATGGTGTCGGCTGGCTGGCGGCAGAGCTGGAGTTCGACGCAATCGAAGTCGAAAACGCGACTCCTGGTTTCTATGTGTTCAACCAATTGGCGCATCGCCTGAACCTTGGGCTTGGCGCCGCCGAGATCGGCTCTTCCGATGCGCACATCCTCGACGCGGTTGGACGGGCTTATACGGAGTTCCCGGGCAGGACGCCGGAGGCGTTGCGCACAGCGATTGAGACTGGGGTGACAGTCGCTCGGCGGAGGCGTTATCGCGCGTTGGGTTTGGTGCGCTATGCCGCGTGGGGATTGAACCACCAGCGGTACGCGGTAGGCTGAGCGCCCTACGATGGGTATCGCGCCCGCGTAGCTCAATGGATAGAGCGCCTGACTTCGGATCAGGAGGTTGCGAGTTCGACTCTTGCCGCGGGTACCAGAGCGCCGTCACGTAAAATCAACCGGCTGCAGCCGGGCGGCTGGCGGAACTGGTAGACGCGCACGTTTGAGGGGCGTGTGGGGTAACCCATCCGGGTTCGAGTCCCGGGTCGCCCACCACTCAGCATCCGACGCCACTGCTTTTGTAGTTTCCGCGCGGAAACCGGGCATTGACGTAACCATCCCGCTAGTTTCCGCGCGGAAACACGCGTGTTCTCTTTATGAGCGAGGTTGTACTGCAGCGGGGGATGCTCAATCCTTCCGCGCGTGGCGTATCGGCCCGTCCTCGCACCTCAGCTCCAGCTCATCGAAATCTGTCGCCGCCTACCGGACGCTGTCTTCTCGGGTCCCACTGCCGGTTGGTTGCACGGTCTCGACTTATCGCCGGTCGACCCGGTTGAGGTCACAGTCCAGCAAGTCCATATGTCGAACCGGACGGGCGTGCAAATTCGTCGCGCCACTCTTTCCGCCGGCGAAGTGGCTCGACTCAGAGGACTTCCGGTGACTTCTGCCTTGCGAACGGCCTTCGACCTCGGCAGCCGCAAGCCACTCGTGGAAGCCGTCGTCGCTCTTGACATGGCCCTGAATAAACGACTCGTCCGGGTGACAGAGCTCCGCTCTTTCATTGACACGAATCGCGGCGCCAAGCGCATCGCCACTTTGCGGCGAGCGATCGAGATGGCTGAGCCGGCAACGCAATCGCCGATGGAAACACGCCTGAGATTGCTGCTTGTCATGGCTGGGCTACCCCACCCGGAAGCGCAAGTCTCCCTTTCACGATTCAGCCGGCCGTTTCCTTGGCCGCCCGGACCTTTACTACCCCGACCGCCGGCTTGGGCTTGAGTACGGCGGCGCCACCTACAGGGACAGCCTGGTCGCCGACAACCGCCGGCAGAATCGCCCGGTAAATGCAGGCTTCCGCATGCTCCGGTTCACCGCGGCCGACATCTTTTAATCCCCTGAGTCGGTGATCGGGCAGGTGCGCCTGGCAATTTCGCAGCGTCGGGCCTGACTTCAGCCTCACACTTAGCCAGTGACCGAGGGCAAACAGCTCGACCCAGCAACCCAGTTCAAGCAGCTATACGACCAGGAATATCTCTCGGTTTACCGCTCTATCCGCGGTGTGGTCCTCGACGCCGCGGCGGCTGAGGACCTGACCCAGGAGACCTTCGTGAGGGCATACCGCGCCCGTCACCGTTACACCCCGACCGCTCCCCCCGGCGCCTGGCTGCGCCGGATCGGCATCAACCTCGCCATCTCCCACCTTCGGCGCCAGAAGCTGGCGCGTTTCCTACCCGCCCGGCTCTACGTCGCCCCAGACCGCCGTGACTACGACCGGGCCGAGGCTCGCGACGTCGTGGGCAAGGCAATGGCGGCCCTCAGCCCGAAGCTCCGCGCCGCCGTCGTCCTTCATTACTACGACGACATGACGCGCGAGGAGATCGCCGCGGTGCTCGGTGTGCCGGCGGGCACGGTGGCCTCGAGGATCGCCAAGGCGGTGGCAATAATGCGAAAAGCGATGGCGAGCGACCAGGAATCGGATACCAGGCGTTCGAGTAGTGAAGGTGCCCTACGTGGAAGATAAACCCACACAGGAAGGGCTCAACATGCCCTCCGAAGTTGACGTCGCCCGGATGATCCGGGTTGAAGTCGAGTCATGGACTCCGCGGCGAGGTCCGGACTGGACCGACGTTCTGATCAGGCTCGCGGGTACGGGACCGAATCCCTGGGCCGTGTACACCACCGCAAGCGCGGCGCTGGTCGTGATCCTGATCGCCGCTTTCCTGGTGGGTTCAGCGCTCCAGCTGGGCGCTCTCGCCCCGCCGCCGGCGCAGGTTCACATCCCGCAACACTAGAGACGCTCTAGAAAAGCGACACTTCGTCGCCCAGGCCGCGCTCCCGCGCGGCCTTGAGCACGGCGGTGCCTGCCGCCAGGTCCCAGAGCGCGAGCCCGTGCGACTCGAAGATCGTGATGCCCGGACCCGGCTGCCGCTGCCATTTGCCGGCGACGACCGCCCCGAGCTCGACCGCCCGGCTCCAGTCGAACTTGCCGGCGTCGTGGGCGCCGATCAGGTCCCCGCTTTCGAGCTGCGCAGCGGCGAGCTGGTCGACCACCACTGTCTGAGCCCTGGCCACGAGGTCGGGCGGGATCTCGGCCCGGTTGCGGAAGTTTGACCCTGCCGCCACCACCAGCGCGTGCGGCTCGACCCACTCTGCCTCGATTACCGGTGATGGGCTGGTGGTGACGGTGATGACCACGTCGGCACCGCGCACCGCCAGCTCGGCGCTGCCTGCGGCGATCGTCGCCACCCCCAGCTGATCCGACTGCTCCCGGGCGAAGGCGGCACGCCGATCGTAGTCGCGGCTGAAGACCCGCAGCTCCTTGATCCCGATCACGCGTGAGACGGCAAGCGCCTGGGTATTGGCCTGCCAGCCGGCGCCGATCAGCGCCACGGTCGCGGGGCCGCGCGGCGCGAGGGCCTTCACGGCGACAGCGGTAGCCGCCCCGGTTCGGTAGGCGCCCATGAAGTCAGCCTCGATCAGAGCCTCGAGAGAGCCGTCGAGGGCGAAGAGGAGCACAAGGAAGCGAACGTGTCCGTCGGCGACGGTGTACGCCTTCAGGCCTGTGCAGCGGCCGCCTGGGTAGGACGCGAACATGACGTTGAGCAAACCGCCCGGGGCGAACACTCGGCGTCGCGGCTCGTTCTGGGCGACGCCTTCACCCAGCTCTTTCATCGCCCCCTCGACGGCGGCGATGACGTCATCGATCTCGATGACCTTCTGAACGTCGGCTTCGCGCAGGATCAGAGCCACGGCAGGGAGAATAGCGGCACTGTGGCGACTAGAACCCTGAACGTGGGCTTGATTGGGCTCGGCACCGTCGGCTCGCAGGTCGCGGAGCGGATGCTGACATGGCAGCAGCAGCTGTCCCGCCGCGCCGGCATGGAGCTCTGCCTCACTCGTGTGCTCGTGCGCGACCCTAGCAAACGCCGCACCGTGGAGATCGCGCCGGACCTGGTCACTGCCGAGCCGGCGGATCTGCTCGAGGATCCGGAGATCGACGTGGTGGTGGAGCTGGCCGGGGGCGACGAGCCGATGCGCAGCTACCTGGAGCGGGCTCTTCGAGCCGGCAAGCACGTCATCACCGCCAACAAGGTGGTGATGGCGAAGCACGGACCCGAGCTCCTCGATCTCGCAGCCGAGAAGAATGTCGACTTGTACTTCGAAGCCGCCGTCGGCGGCGGCATTCCTCTTATCAGTACGTTCCGGACCGATCTGCAGGCGAACCGAATCGAGCGGGTTTCCGCTGTGATCAATGGGACGACCAACTACGTCCTCGGCCGGATGGCGGCAGCTGGGCTGTCGCTGGCGGAAGCAGTAGGTGAGGCGCAGGCGGCCGGGTATGCCGAGGCGGATCCCACCGATGACGTCGGCGGCTTCGACGCTGCCTACAAGCTAGCGATCCTTGGCTCGATCGCTTACGAGATCAAGGTGCGCCCTGATGAGATCTACCGCGAGGGGATCGAAGCCGTGGAACCGGTGGACTTTCGCTATGCGCGCGAGCTCGGATACGCGATCAAGCTCATCGCCCACACGCAGCGGCATCCGGGCCGCGTCGAGGCTCGCGTGCACCCAGCGCTGGTTCCCCTCGACCATCCGCTCGCCCGCGTCGAGGGTGCGGAGAACGCGGTTTTCGTCGAAGGCGACCTGGTCGGCCAGGTGGTTCTGGTCGGACAGGGTGCGGGCGGAAGGCCCACCGCCTCAGCGGTCGTTGGGGATCTCATCGACCTCGCGCGCTCGATCCGGCGAGGGGTCCAGAGCCGGCCGTCATTCAGCTTCGATGACCGGATCGGCGTCGTGCCGATAGGCGACGTCGTGACCCGTGCGTACTACCGCATCCGAGTCGACGATCGGCCCGGAGTGCTGGCGGCAATCGGCCAGGTGTTTGCCGAAGAGGGCGTCAGCATCTCGAGCTTCATACAGAAGGACGCTTGGTCGCAGGACCAGACAGTCGAGCTCGTGGTGACGACCCATCCATCGAAAGATGCAAGCCTGCAACGTGCCCGGGCCCGGATGGTCGCCCTGGAGCCCGTGCGGGCTGTGTCCTCCTTTATTCGCGTCTTTTAGTTGAGAGGCATCTAATGGGGGTCATCGCTCGCTATCGCGAGCATCTGCCGATTGGCAAGTCGACGCCTGAGGTCGATCTCAACGAAGGCTCCACGCCTCTCGTGCCCAGTCGCAACATCGGCCAAGCGCTCGGGCTGAAGCACCTTTACTTCAAGTACGAGGGCCTCAATCCCACCGGATCTTTCAAGGATCGGGGCATGGTCGTCGCGGTGGCCAAGGCCCTGGAGGCCGGAAGTAAGGTCCTGTTGTGCGCCTCGACGGGCAACACGTCCGCCTCGATGGCCGCGTACGCCGCGCGCATGGGACTCCGCGCGATCGTCGTCGTCCCCTCCGGCGAGATCGCCATGAACAAGCTCTCCCAGGCGCTCATGTATGGGGCGAAGGTGGTCGCCGTCAAGGGAAATTTCGATTCGGCGCTGGAGATGGTCCGCGACCTCTCGAGCCACTACCCGGTCGCACTGATGAACTCCGTCAATCCACACCGGATCGAGGGCCAGAAAACGGCGGCGTTCGAGGTCGTCGACGCACTCGGCGACGCCCCCGATTACCTGCTGCTGCCGGTCGGGAATGCAGGCAACATTACCGCGTACTGGAAGGGGTTCCGCGAGTACCACGCAGCCGGCCGCTCGTCTCGCCTCCCGCGCATGGTCGGCGCACAGGCCGAGGGCGCCGCGCCCATCGTCAACGGCCAAGCCGTGGCCGATCCGACGACCGTTGCTTCAGCGATCCGCATCGGCAATCCTGCTTCTTGGGAAGGTGCCACGACAGCGCGTGATGAGTCCGGCGGACTGATTGCAGCCGTGACCGACACCGAGATCCTCTCCGCCCAGATCAGGCTTGCCAACAGCGAGGGGCTGTTCGCGGAGCCCGCGTCGGCCGCGCCGCTGGCTTTGCTGTTCAAGTTGGTCCGCGACGGGAAGATCGAAAAGGACTCGATCGTGGTCGTCGTTTTGACCGGTTCCGGTCTCAAGGACCCGGACGCCGCACTCAAGAATGTCGAACCGCCCATCGAACTCGACGGTGACGCGCGCACACTCGCTAAGGTCTTGAAGCTATGAGGCTGCGCCACTCGTGAGAATCAAAGTTCCGGCTTCGATCGCCAACATCGGCCCAGGCTTTGACTGCATGGCGATGGCGATCGACCTCTGGCTCGAGGTCGAGGCGACCGAAGCGGCCCATCCCTCCTGGGATTTCGAAGGTGAGGGCGCGGACTATCTGGCCGCGCATGAAAACCCGTTCACGCGGCTCAAGATGAGGGGTCGAGTCCGCAGCGAGATCCCGCTGGGCGTCGGGCTTGGCAGCAGCGCCGCCGCCAGGCTTGCCGCCTCTGCCCTCAGCAGCCCGTGGGACGTGAAGAGCCACGTCATCGATTCCGGCGCTGACGAGGGACATCTCGACAACGTGGCGGCATCGGCGTCCGGCGGCATTCGGATCGTGTCGGAGCACCTCGACGAGCAGCTTCCCAATCCCGGCTGGGGCCTTGCCTTGTTCGTCGCGAACCAGCCGCTCGCGACAGAGAAGGCGCGCTCGGTCCTGCCGGACTCGGTCCCACTCTCGACCGCCTCCTTCAATGCGGCGCGCACTGCGCTCCTGGTCCGTGCCATCGTCTCGAAGCGACCGTCCCTGCTGGGGGAAGCGCTCCGCGACCGGCTGCACCAGCCCCATCGTCTCCACCTTTATCCCTGGACAGCTGAGGTGATTCGCGTCGCCGAGGCGGCCGGTGCGTACGGTGCCGCCATCTGCGGCGCCGGCCCGAGCGTATTCGCTTTCTGCGCACCTTCGCAGGCCAACCGCATCGCCAAGGCGATGCAAGGTTCTTTTCCCAAACAGGGGCGCGCGATCGTCACCCAGATCACTGACAAGGGCATGTTCCGCACGCTGTGATCGTCCAGAAATACGGCGGTACCTCGGTGGGGACCGCCGCTCGTATCCGGCGGGTGAGCCGCCGAATCGCGGCGAGCGTCAAGCAAGGTCACAAAGTCGTCGTCGTCGTGTCGGCGATGGGACACACGACCGACCGGCTGATAGCCCTTGCGCAGAGCGTCAACCCCGAGCCGCCCGCGCGCGAGCTCGACATGCTCGTCGCCAATGGCGAGACGATCACCGCCCCGCTGGTCGCCATGTGCCTGGAGGGCATGGGCGTTCCCGCGGTTTCCATGTCAGGGCTCCAGGCCGGCGTGCGCACCAGCGCCGCTCATTCCAAAGCGCGGATCCAGGACATCAAGCCAGATCGCATTCTCGAGGCACTTGCGGACGGAAAGGTCGTAGTGGTCGCCGGCTTCCAGGGAGTCACCGAAGAGCTAGAGGTCACAACTCTTGGTCGTGGCGGCTCGGACACCACTGCCGTCGCACTCGCTGCCGTGCTCAATGCTGAGTCGTGCGAGATCTACACGGACGTGGATGGAATCTTCACCGCTGATCCGCGCCTTGTGAAGAATGCCCGCAAGCTCACTCATATCCGGTACGACGAGATGCTCGAGCTGGCCGCGGTGGGTGCGCGCGTCATGCATCCGCGGGCGGTGGAGATCGGAGAGCTCTACAGCGTTCCGATTCACGTCCGGTCGAGCTTCCACGAAGGCGTCGGTACCATGATCGTCGCTCAAGTACCGATGGAAGAAAGGAAACGTGTCCGGGGGATCGCGGAGGAGACCAATGTGGCGAAGATCACGGTGGTCAGCGTCCCCGACCGTCCGGGTGTCGCAGCCGCGATCTTCGAGCCACTGGGCGCCGCGGGCATTTCTGTTGACGTGATCGTCCAGAACATCGGTCGCATGCGCCGTACCGACCTCACCTTTTCCGTCGCCGAAACAGACCTAAAAGCAGCGGAGAAGCTCGTCAGGGCGGCGGCCAAGTCAATCGGCGCCAAAAAAGTCGAGTCGGCGGCCGGCGTCGCCAAGCTCTCGATCGTCGGCACCGGGATGCTCGGCACGCCCGGCATTGCGGGTCGCATGTTCAGAAGCCTCGCGGATGCGGGGATCAACATCGAGATGATCAGCACCTCCGAGATCCGCATCACCTGCCTTGTGGCGCGCGACCAGGTGCAGAAGGGCGTCCGCGTACTGCACAAAACCTTCGAGCTGGACCTGGACTAAAGAGGTGCGACCGGGGATGCCAACCGGATCTTCGGCGCCCATGCGGCACGTCCGCGTTGTTGCGGCCTCCGCATCTCGCTTACGCATCAACGGATGCGCGCCCTGCGATGCTCGGCCGCGCCTAGCGGCCGTACCACCTGGTCACCGAATCTCTCGGTCGGCCCCCCTGCCGCACCTCTAGGTGCCAGTCAACGTCGCAATAGTCGGCCCGGCTGGGGCGGGCAAGACCACGCTCTTCAACGCCTTGACCGCCGGACGCGGAGCCGACGGCGTCGGCATGGTGGACGTGCCGGACGAGCGTTTGATCCGCTTGTCTCAGGCCGTGAAGCCGGTGAAGACCACCGCGGCGCAGGTTCGGGTCGAGGACACTCCGCCCGGCAGCCGGGCGCAGCGCGTTGCGTTTGCCCGTCAGGCTGACGTGCTCGTCAAGATCGCGCGCTGCTTTGGACCG
>JALYSJ010000134.1 GCA_030854855.1 Candidatus Dormiibacterota bacterium | reverse complement strand
GCTGCATCGGCCTGGTCGCTGATGCCGCGGGAGCGAAGGGCATCGACCTTTCGTTTCAAGCCGCACCTGACGTGCCCAGCGTGATCGTCGGCGACTCCCGCCGGTTGGAGCAGATCGTGCTCTCGCTACTGCATGGCGGGGTCGAGCGCACCTATCGCGGCGGGGTCGGCGTCGAGCTCGGGTACGAAGACAGGGGCGGCCTGGTCGCCCTTCACTTCACGATTCGCGATACCGGTCGCGGGATTCCGGCCCGGATTCTGCGCGGTGGGCTCGAAGGCGTGGCGAACCCCCGCGATATCTTCCAGCCCGGCGACCGGCTTGCGGTACTAAGCCTGGCGACGACCAAGCAGCTCGTGGCGATGATGGACGGCGAGCTGCGCGTCGAGCAGGGCGGCATCGAGGCGGGTCCGGACGCAGGCACCTCATTCGACTTCACGATCCTGGCCGAGGTTCTGCCTGCGACCGTTACGACCGCCCAGCTGACGCTCGAGGCAATGCGCGTGCTCGTCGTGACCGCCGACCCGACCGAGAGGCGAGTGCTCGCTCTTCAGTCCGAGCAGTGGGGCGCGACCGCGACCGCGGCTAACGCCGAGGACGCGCTGGTGGCGGTGAAGGCGGGCCACCCGTTTGACATCGCCGTGGTCGAGCACCGGCCGCCCGACATCGACGGCCTCGGGTTGTCATCCGCTCTTCGCGCGCTGAAACGTCCTGACCAGCTGCCGATCGTGCTCATCGCTGTCGCGAACCCTGGACCGGAGGTGGCGGTGGCCGCCGGCCGCGGCGTCATCCAGGCGACGCTGACAAAGCCGGTCGCGGCGCGCACCCTGCACGATGTGATGGTCCAGGTGGGCGTTCACGACGCGCCGCCCGTACAGGCTCCGGCCTCAGAGGCTGCGGGGGCTTTGCGCGTGCTCATCGCCGACGACAACGCCTTGAACCAGAACCTTCTGAAGCGGCTGGTGAGCAAGCTGGGCCACAGCGTCGACGTGGTCTCGAACGGCCGTGAGGCGATGGCTTCGGTGGCCAAGGAGCCGTACGACGCTGTACTGATGGACGTCCTGATGCCGGAGATGGATGGGCTCGCCGCGGCCGAGGCGATCTGCCGCCGTTGGCCTCGGGGAAGCAGGCCGCGACTCATCGCTCTCACAGCCCTGGCCGGTCCGGGCGACCGCGAGCGCTGCCTGAAGGCGGGATTCGACGACTACATGAGCAAGCCGGTGCACCTGGACGACCTGGTCGAGGCATTTCGAGCAGCGGCGGGCTACCGAACGAACCGAGAAAAAGCCAGCCTCTAGTCGAAAGACACACCCCTGGCGGGGCCCTCCCTCTCTTTGGCTTCCTCCCCCAAGCCGACGCACCGAACCGCCGTCAGCTTGATTCGGATCCCGACCAGGGTCAACCCAGCCTGTGAAGAAGCCCTCAGGCGGTGCGTAGTGCCAATTCCGCCCTTTTTGCGCCAAAGGCGCGTATGGAGGGGCCGATTCCGCCCTTTTGGCCGACCCGCCAAACGCGCCTGATTGAGACCCTAGTCCTTCAGCCGGCTGTCCAGCTGGTCCTCGTGCCCGAGGCGCTTCGAGGCGCGCGATTCGAGGAAGACGACGATGATCACGATCACGCCTCCCAGCACCATCAAACCGCCCAGCGCCGCAGCCGAGGTTCCCTTCGGCTGGCTGATGATCTGAATCATCGCGGCGCCGAACACGAGGATGTAGCTAAGGCCGAGCAACCGCACCCGCGGAGCCACCTCGGTATCGGCGCCGCCACGCCACGGCCGCTTGCCGATGATCAGAAGGTAGGCACCCATGATCAGGGCGAGTGCAGCGAGTGCAATGGAGATGATTTGGACGAGTGCCGTAGTCACCGGCGACTGATAGTAACCGTAGGTTCTTACAATCGTCACGCTTATGCCCCGTTCCGAGCCGATCAAGGCCGTCCGTGGTATGCGCGACATTCTTCCTCGGGATCGCGCGATCTGGCGCGTGGCCGAAAAGGCCGGCGCCGATGTTGCGCGCAGCTTCGGCTACGAGGAGATCGTGACGCCACTGATCGAGCACGCCGAGCTCATCGAACGAGTGGGTGAGGAGACCGACGCGGTGGCCAAGGAGGTCTACCGATTCGAGGATCGCGGCGGCCGGCACCTGGCACTACGGCCGGAGGCCACCGC
>JALYSJ010000054.1 GCA_030854855.1 Candidatus Dormiibacterota bacterium | reverse complement strand
TGCCATCTCTTACTTGGTGTCCTTCTTGGAATTCGCGCGCTTGGCGAGTTTCTTTTCGGGAGCCTTCTCGGGCTCCTCGACCTGGGCCTTCGCAGTGACCGGTTCCTTCTTGGCTTCTGCCTTCGCGCGAGGCTTGCGTGCCGTCTTTCCTGCAGCCCTGGCCTTCGTCTCTGTTTTGGCTTCAGCCTTGGTGTCGGCCTTGACCTCGGCCTTGATCCCTCCGACAGCGATGATCTCGAGCGCGGTCAGATCGGCACGTCCGCCGCGATGTACGCGGACACGCTTCTTCGACTTGTAGCGGATCGTCTCGATCCGAGGACCGCGACGGTGGGCGAGCACCTTCACCTCGACGTCGATGCCGTCAACAGCCGGCGCGCCGACCTTGATGTCGCCCCCATTGGTGAACAGCAGGACGCGATCCAGCTTCAGGGATGAACCTGGCTCGGCGGCTAGGCGGTCGACCAGGATATGGTCGCCTGGAGCCACCCGGTACTGCTTTCCACCGCTGACGACGACGGCCGACAGCGAACTATCAGGCTTGGGCACGGCGAGTGATTGTACCAAGCTCAGCGACAGGCCCGTCCAAGGTACGGCGCCTCATCGCCACCGACTGGCAGAGCCCGAGGGCCGCCAGGATGGTGATGGTCGCCGATCCGCCGTAGGAGATGAGCGGAAGCGGGATACCCGCGATGGGCAGCACGCCGATGTTCATGCCGACGTTTTGGACCACCTGCAACAGCACCATCACGAACACACCGCCGGCGAGAAGCTCGCCGAACCTGTCCGGCGCCACGGCCGCCGTGCGCAGGAGCCGCACCAGCAAGGTGCCGAAGAGCGCCAGCAGCACGAGGCTCCCCAGCAGGCCGAACTCCTCGGCGAAGATCGCGAAAACAAAGTCCGTCGCGCGTTCAGGGACGAAGCCGAGCTGGCCCTGCAGGCCGTGCAGCCAGCCCTGGCCGAAGAGGCCGCCAGAGCCGACGGCGATTCGCGCCTGCACCAGGTTGTAGCCGGCTCCGAGTGGATCCTGGCTCGGGTCGAGGAAGATCTCGAGCCGTCTTCGCTGGTAGCCGTGCAGCAGGTAGGGAAGCAGCGGCAGCGACACGGCTCCCGCAAAAACCAGCGAGAAGAGCTGCCACGCGCTCGCACCGGCGAGAAACAGCATGCCAAAGAGAAGCCCGATGAAAACGATCGTGGTCCCCAGGTCGGGTTGCGTCAGGACGAGGCAGGCGGGCGGGGCGACCAGCAGCAAGGACCCGCCGAAAGCTCGCCACGAGAGCCGGTCGCTCCGGGTCAAGTAGGCGGCGAGCACGATAACGAGCAGCAGCTTCGACAGCTCGGATGGTTCGAGAGGAAACCCCGCCACCGAAAGCCAGCGCCGCGCGCCCAGTGCGGTGTGGCCGGCGAAGTGGACGGCGAGGAGGAGCAGGATCATCCCCGCGTACAGGCCGAGCGCGATGGGCTTCAGGCGCCGGTAGTCGAAGGAGGCCGCGGCTGCATAGGCTAGGGCGCCAAGGATCAGCCACAGCATCTGGCGTCTCCAGTCCGCATGGGCGCTGTAGACGGTCATCAGGCCAAGCGCCGCGAGCATGCCGACAAGCGCCGGCTGCAAATGGTCGAGCCTTCGCCACAGAGCGGCGGTCAAGGCGCAAGTCCGGCTCGAATCGTGGCTACGTGGTCGCGGTAGAACCTCATGAGCTGCACTGCGATGGGCGCGGCCTGCACCTCCGAAAGCTCTCCGCGTTCGACAAAGACCGACATCGCGACCTCCGGCTGCGCGTAAGGAGCGAAGAAAACAAACCACGCGTGTGTCGGAAGGTCGAGCCCGCTTCCTCCCCACTGCGCGGTTCCGGTCTTGCCGCCGCCGTCAGCGGGCACCCCGGCGGCGCGGAACCAGTAGTTCATGTTGTAGGGCGGATTGATCTCCTGGCGCATGCCCTCACGGACCGACATCAGGGTTGCATCGGAAGCGGGGACGGTGCCGGCCTCTTGCGGGCGCAGCGTGAGGACGGCGTGGCCGGAAATGTCACGGATTTCGTGGACCAAAGTCGGCTTCATAACGTGGCCGCGGCTGGCGAGAGCCGCGACGTACACGGCCTGGTTGAGCGGCGTCGTCAGCAAGTAGGACTGGCCGATGCCAAACGTGATCGTGTCGCCGGTGTTCCAGCGGCATGCGTCAGAGTTGAGGTCGCTGACGCCGCACTCCAGCTGCTTCCAGATGCGGTCCGGGACCAGCCCCGGCATCACGCCCGGCATCTCGATTGGTTGTGCCTGGCCGAAACCGAAGGCTCGCGCGTACTTGGCGAGGGTCACGTCGCCGACCATCGCCGCCACCTGATAGAAGAACGTGTCACACGAAGTCGCCAGCGCCCTGGCGACGTTCATCTGTCCCATGTTGTAGCTCGCCCAGTTGTGATAGATCCAGCCGTTCACGTTGATATAGCTCGGGCAGCTGAGCAACGTGCTCTCGGTGATCTTGCCCTCCTGGAGACCCGCGGTCGCGGTGACCATCTTGAAGGTCGACCCGGGCGCGTATTGCCCTGCGATGGCGCGATTCATGAGGGGCCGGTCGGGGTGGTTGAGCAGCCCGCTGAAGTCCGTCTGGCTGATGCCGTGAGTGAAGAGGTTGGTGTCGTACGCGGGGAGGCTTACCATGGCCAGCACCTCTCCCGTGCGCGGATCGACCACCACGGAAGCGCCTGCCGTCTTGTGGTCGCGGACCAGCCCGGCGGCGAGCGTCTGGGCCGTCGCTCGCTGCAGCTCCGAGTCGACGCTGAGATAGACGGAGGCCCCGGGGACCGGCAGCTCGCTGTCGAGCGTTCTGACGATCTGCCCGCGCGCATCGACCTCGACATCCGCCCATCCATCCTTGCCACGAAGCTCCGTCTCGAGGCCGGATTCGATGCCGACCTTGCCGACGACCTCGCCTGGTTGATAACCGAGCGGCCGGAGCCGCTTGAGCTCGGCCTCGTTCAGGGGCCCGACGTAACCCAGCACGTGACCGAAGACGAGCGGATCGAGGTAAGCCCTGACCGCGCGTCGCACGATCGACGCGCCGGGCAGGCTGGGCAGCCGCTCGCTGATGGCGAGCTCCTGCTCTTGTGAGAGGTCGCGTCCGATGCGCAGAGGCGCATATCCGTCCGCCGCGACGATGAGAGCCCTGACCAGCTTCTCCTCCGGCTCGCCCGTGATGCGCGACAGCTCAGCAAGCTCGGCCGTTCGCGCGCGTGCCTCCATCGGCAAGGCAGCCGGCACCACCTCGAGGTTCCAGATCGGACGATTCATCACCAAGGGCGCGCCGTGCCGGTCATAGATGATTCCGCGATCCGCCTCGAGGACGACGCGATGCACAGTGTTGTCGCGCGCCAGAGCGGCGAGCCTCGAGCCGTCGGTCACTTGCAGCTGCGCCAGCTTGATGGCGAGGCCACCGATGATCAGCACCCCGATCAGGGCGGCCGCGATCAGCCTCCTCGACCAACGCTCCCTGGGCGTCGAGCCACCCAGCTGGATCACGCGACTTCCACGCGCCCCCGCGAAGACGCGAGTCCGCGCGCGACCGACACCGCGACCGGCGTCAAGACAGCGTTGTAGATCGAAGCCGCGATGACAAGCTGCACGGCGACGCCAAATGGCGGGACCGGCAGACGGAGCACCTCGTTCACGGCGATGAGGACGAGGCAATATGCAACTGAAGCAACGGCGGCCGCAATCACCGGGTGAACGGAGCTTTCGCGGTCGACGTTGCGCGTCCAGAAGCCGGTGAGGTATGCCCCGGTCAGAAGCGCCACGGCGTGTGGGCCGATGGGGCCTGGCGCGGTCAGGTCGAGCATCAATCCCGCGATGCACGCCCACGCCATCCCCGATCTCACCCCGGCCGTCCACGCGATCGCGATGACACTGACCAGCGCGAGGTTCGGAAACGCGCCCGCGATCGTGATCCTCGGCGCCCATGTCACCTGGATTAGCACCATGCCCAAAAGCAAAGCCGCGATGGCAAGGCGCTTCATGACGGCACGAAATCGGTGATCACCAGCAGCAGGCTGAGGCTCACGGGATCGTTCACCCAGGCAAGCAGCGCCTGATCACTGGTCGAGGCGGCTCGCAGCGTGATGGCGGCCACCTCGCCGACCACCAGGCCGCGTGGATAGCCGCCTCCTACTCCGCTTGTCAGCGCCCATTCGCCGCTGGATGCCTTGGTGCCGAGTGAATGCTCGATCTCGAGCTGCAACGCGTTGGGCGCGCCTGTGACGGTGCCCTGCAGGCCGGACTTCGATAGATAGACGTTGACTCGGCTTCGCGGGTCCGCGAGCGTCTGCACTATCGCGCCATGCGGCCCGGACTCGCGCACGCGGCCGACGAGCCCAGCGCCCGTCGCCACGATCATCCCGGCCTTGACTCCGTCCACGGTTCCACGATCGATCTCCAGCGTGCGGCTGAATCCATCAGGCCCGCGACCTACGACCTGCGCCGCCACCATCGTGTGCCCGAACGATCGCTTGAAGTCGAGGGCCTGGCGAAGCGTCGCGTTCTCTTTCACTGCCGCGTCTTGCTCGATCAGCTGGCGGCGGAGCGCCACGTCGGCCGCCTTCAGGCGTTGGTTCTCCGCTCGAAGCGAGGAGATGTCGCCGAGAACCGATGTGACTCGATCGATGTGGCGACTCGCTTGCGTCATCGCTGACTCGAGAGGCGCGAGCGAGCTCTTGGCGGCGCCGCGGGCGCCCGTCGCCCAGGACTGCTCGCTCAGCACTGCCAGCAAGAGCATCACGGCACAAAGGGTCAGGAAGAGGCCGGTCGAACGGGACTGGGTCCTCCTGCTGTACACGGGTCAGTAACGAAGGGCCCTGACGCGGCGCGTCCGCAACAGAACCCGGTCCAGCGTGTCGATCTTCTCGAGCACGATTCCAGTGCCTCGAACCACGCACGTCAGTGGATCCTCCGCGATGCGCACCGGCATCAAGGTCTCGTGCGCCAGGAGCTTGTCGAGGCCAGCGAGAAGCGCGCCTCCGCCGCAGACGACAATGCCCCGCTCCATGATGTCTTCTACGAGCTCGGGCGGCGTGGCGTCGAGCGTCGACCGTACCGCCCGCACGATGTCGATGAGCACGCCCGCGAGCGCTTCGCGAACGTGCGCGGTCGTCATCTCCACAGTCTTCGGCAGGCCCGTCACAAGGTCGCGGCCACGGACGACGAACGCGCGCTCCTCGGGAGTTGGAAATGCCGAACCCATGGCGATCTTGATGTCCTCCGCCGTCCGCTCACCGATGAGCAGTCCGAGGTTGCGTCGCACGTACTGGACGATTGCGTCGTCCATACCGTCGCCACCGATCCGAGCGGAGGTCGCGGCGACGACGCCGCCGAGCGAGATGACCGCCACCTCCGTCGTGCCGCCGCCGATGTCGACGATCATCGATCCACCCGCGGCTTGAATCGGCAGGCCGGCTCCGATCGCGGCGGCCATGGGCTCTTCGACCAGGTGTGCTTCGCGCGCGCCCGCCATCGTCGCCGCATCTGTCACCGCCCTTTTCTCGACCTCGGTGACGCCCGACGGGATGCCGATCACGATGCGCGGGTGGCTGACATGCCAGGCACGGTTGTGGGCTCGCGCGATGAAGTGCCGGAGCATCTGCTCGGCATGCTCGAAGTCGGCGATGACGCCATTCCGCAGAGGGCGCATCGCGACGATGTCGGCCGGGGTGCGGCCCAGCATGCGAC
>JALYSJ010000036.1 GCA_030854855.1 Candidatus Dormiibacterota bacterium | reverse complement strand
CTGCCAGAGATGGCGGCAGCCCTCTTGACCAGCGAAATCCTGACGTTGAACAACGTCCCCAAGGTGACGGACACCCTGGTCATGGGCGAGATCCTCAGCAGGGTCGGCGGCAGCTGTGAGGGGACGGGCACGGTGGTGCTGCACATGGCGGCCGCCGAAGCCAGCGAGGTGGCTGATGACCTGGGCCGGCGCATGCGCGCGACGATAGTGCTGCTCGGCGCCATGCTCGGGCGATTCGGCAAGGCGCGCCTGCCGCGACCCGGCGGCGACGACATCGGTGCACGTCGCGTGGAGCAGCACCTGCGGGGGTTGCGCCAGATGGGCGCAACCATCACCGAGACGGAGACCGAGATCATCGCCGAGGCAGCGCGGCTGCACGGAGAGCGCATCGTCTTCGACTTGCCGACGGTCACAGGCACCGAGAACATCCTCCTGGCAGCCGTTCTCGCCCAGGGGCGGACCGAGATCTTCAACGCCGCGCGCGAACCTCATGTCCAGGATCTCTGCCGCCTGCTCGTGAAGATGGGCGCCCGCGTCGAGGGCATTGGCACCGAGAGGCTCGTGGTCGATGGAGTCGCGCAGCTCGGTGGCGCCGAGCACACTGTCATCGCCGACTACCTGGAAGCCGGGACATACGCCATCGCGGTCGCCGCGACCGGCGGCGAGCTGCGCCTGGACTGCAGCCGGCCCGAGGACCTGAACATCGTCCTGCTCAAGCTCGAGCAGGCCGGCGCTCACGTCGAGGTGGGGGATGGATGGTTTCGGGTTGGCCGGCAGTCAAAGACGCGGCTGATACCAAACGACATGTCGACGTGGACATTTCCTGGTTTCCCAACGGACCTGCAGGCTCAGTACATGGCGTTGATGACCCAGGCGGACGGCAAGACGGTCATCTCCGAGTACGTGCACGAGAATCGCTTTCAGCACGTCAACGAGCTCGCCAAGATGGGAGCGGGAATTTCCGTCGAGGGACGGCTGCACGCAGTGGTCCATGGCCCATGCAGGCTGCGGGGCACCGATGTCGCGATTCCAGACATTCGCTCCGGCGCGGCCCTGGTGATCGCGGCGATGTGCGCGGAAGGTGAGAGCACGCTTCGCAACTCGTGGCATGTCGAGAGGGGTTACGAGAATATGGCGGGCAAGCTTGCTTCGGTCGGCGCGCGAATCGAGCCGGTCACCGGAGGGGGGGCCGCAAGCGGTTTCGGTCGCACCTACGAGTAGCTCCAGACCTGGCTATTCCCTCCCCCGCCAGGGGGAGGGTTAGGGTGGGGGGCGCAGGGAATCGTGCTGTCTAAAAAGATAGGTATCGACCTCGGAACGTCGACCGTCCTGATTTACGTCAAAGGCGAGGGGATAGTGCTCAACGAACCCTCGCTGGTGGCGCTGAATAAGGACGGCACGCGAATCCTTGCCGTCGGCAAGGACGCGCTGGAGATGGTCGGCCGGGCGCCGGACACCATCCGGGTGGTTCGTCCGATGCGCGAAGGGGTGATCGCGGACTTCGTTGTGACCGAGGGCATGCTGCACCACTTCATCGGCCGGGTTCAGGGCCGCCAGCGAATCTTCAAGCCCGAGATCATGATCTGCGTCCCTTCCGGTGTCACCTCGGTCGAGCGCCGCGCGGTGACCGAGGCTGCGATCTCTGCCGGCGCCCGGCAGGCATGGCTGATCGACGAGCCGCTTGCCGCCGCAATCGGCGCGGGCTTGCCGATCTCGGAGCCGCGAGGCAACGCGATCTGCGACGTGGGCGGGGGCACGACGGAGATTGCCGTGATCTCGCTGTCGGGGATGGTCGTGGCGCACTCGATTCGCGTGGGCGGCAACCGCATCGACGACGCCATCACCACTTACATGAAGCGGAAGCACAACCTTCTCATCGGCGAGCGGACTGCCGAAGAGATAAAGATCGCGGTCGGCTCGGCTGTGCTCATGAAAGAGCCGCTGGTCACTGAGGTGCGGGGGCGTGACCTGATCTCGGGTCTGCCCAAGAATGTCGACATCACCTCGAACGACGTCACCGAGGCGATCCAGGAGCCGTTGCGCCTGATCGTCGGTGCGGTGCGGGATGTGCTCGAGGAGACTCCGCCTGAGCTGGCCGCCGACATTTTCGATCGGGGCATCGTGCTGTCTGGTGGAGGCGCGCAGCTGCGAGGGCTCGATCGATACCTTGCGATGCACACGGGAATCCCGGCGGTGGTAGCTGACGACCCGCAGACTTCTGTGGTCAGAGGTACCGGGCTCGCGCTGGAGAACTTCGAGGTCCTGAAGCACAACCAGTCTTACCTAAGGTAATGACCGGCCTGCAAGTAGTCGTCGACGGCTCCGGGCTCGAGCGCCCGCGCGCGGGCATCGGCGTCTACACGACCCAGATCCTGCATTCGATGTCCGTCGACCGGCCTGACTGCCGCTTGACGGTTTTTGGCCCGCCTGGCGCCTTCATTCACGTGCCCAACAGCAGCTACCGGCCGCTTCCCCGTGCGCGGCTCATCGGCCGCCACCTGCAGTGGCCCGCGCGCATCAGGCAGCTGAACCCCGACGCATACTTCGGGCCCGCGGGAGTGCTACCGCTCGGGGAAGTCGGCTGCCCATCGGTGATCACGATTCACGACCTCGCCATCTACCGCAACGCCGGATGGTTTCCGGCACACCAGCCCCTCAGCACTCGTTTCGTGGTGCCGCGCTCCGTGTTGCGAGCCGACGTCGTGATCACGGTCTCGGAAAACACCGCCAAGGACGTCGTTGGCATCTTCGGCATCCCTCGGTCGCGGATCGAGGTGATACCTCACGGCGTCGCCGCGATGTATGCGCCTTTGAGCGCCGAGGACCTGGCGGCGGCCCGAGCGAAGCTGAAGCTGCCCGAGCGATTCATCCTCTTCGTAGGCACCATTGAGCCGCGCAAAAACCTGGAGACGCTGCTCGAAGCGTGGGCGATGATGCGCGACCGGCCCGACCTGGTCATTGTCGGTGCCTGGGGATGGAACTACGAATCGATCCGCGCGCGAATGGCTCGAATGGGCCGGGGACTGCACCACATTGATGCGCTTGACCCGACCGACCTGCCCGCCATCTACAACCTGGCTCGTGTGCTCGCCCATCCAGCGTGGTACGAAGGTTTCGGTTTGCCGCCGCTCGAGGCAATGGCGTGCGGCACGCCGGTCGTGGTTTCCGACCGCTCGAGCCTGCCGGAGGTCGTCGATGACGCAGGCATCGTCGTGCCGGCGGATCAACCCGACGCATGGCGGAAGGC
>JALYSJ010000172.1 GCA_030854855.1 Candidatus Dormiibacterota bacterium | reverse complement strand
TGAATTCGACGGCATAACAGGCCTGCCACTCGTCGCCGTTTCCATGCGCATTCGAATCCGGAAGCAGGAACGGTCCGTTGACGGTGAGGATCACTCCATGCTTGCCGCGCGCGTAGCGCGGTAGCCGCGTATGTCCTTTCGGATGCAGATTGCGAGTCACGACGCGGTCCCCAGGCCGGAAGCGGGCCACCAGGTCCGGCGGAGCCTCGCGCGTCTTATTAATGTCTGGCGCAGGTTGGGAGGATTTGCCGGAGCGGAGCTCCTCGCGAGTGATGACGCCCTTTTCGAGCAGCAGAGTTTCCACAGCGCCGAGCCATTTCTCGTAATAGCTCGCCCGCAGGTATTCGTCCGCCGGCATTTGCTCGATGGCGTGGCGGAACTCGTCGAGGTTGTAGTAGCGACCGACCGTGCGGCCCATCATCACCCGCACCTTGCCTTCCCAGGCGGAGTGGAAGACGGGTTCGTCCTTTTCCGCGGACACGGGACCGAACCCGTGCATGCCCCCCATGTCGTGGACGCCGTTCACCGCGACTCGATCCTCTCCGCCCACGGGGCGCGCCACTCGGCGGCTGGAAAAGGCTCCGCGAAATACTCGGTCAGCCTGTAGACCTTTCCGTTTCGAAACCTAGCGATACCCACGTAGTTCCACTGTTCGCGGTTCGGATAGGTCATGTGCGCCTCGATCGTAAACTCGTCGCCGGTGCCAACGATTTGCAAGGGAGTCCACGTTGGGGTCAGAACCCATTTGTCCTCAGCACCAACCAGGCGTTTCATCTCGCTTTGGGGCAGGCCGGGATAGTTCGTGAGAGCTCCTCGGATGTTCTCCCGGCCTCTGAATCTCTCGCCGGACTGCGGCCAGTCCTGAACGATTTCAGCGTCAAGCAGCGCAATGACATCGTCTATCCGCCGCTCGTTCAGGGCTTTGAAGAAGCGATCGATCGTCTCTCGATTGCTCGTGGGCGCCATCAAGGGCAGATTAGCCCAGGCTACGAGGACGCGCTCGGTTGAATTTGGTTCGTGGTTGTCCCGACGATCACCTTGACGCGCTGAATCGCGTTGTTCTGAACGCCCTCCGCGTTCCAGTCCTGCTCGACCGGCTGGACGTGGCCCTCACCGTCGGTGGCCCGAGCGCAGAGCTCGTACTCGCCGGGCTTGGTCGCGTCCCAGCTGCACGTCCAACGCCGCCAGGCGTACGAAGAAGGCGGATCCTCGAGCTTGGTGTCCATCCAGGACTCGCCGCCATCCGAGCTGAATTCGACCCTGGTCACCGCCGCCTGCCCGGACCATGCGCGGCCCTCCACCACAACTACTGAGGGCGCCAGGAATCGAGCTCTCGACATGAAGTCGGGTATGCCGGGCGGGATCAGCAGCGCCCGGGGGCGTATCCGTGTGACCGGCACGCCTTGCTCCTCTCTCGATTGACGGTTGTGGTACGCGGTCGCCTGTTGGTAGCCCTTGAACGTGTGGTCGATGACCGTGATCGAGCTCAGCCACTTGACGTGAGCCATCCCGTACCAGCCGGGCACGATCAGCCGAAGAGGGAAACCGTGCTGCGGAGGCAGCGGCTGGCCGTTGATGGCGTAGGCGAGAAGCATCTCGTCTCGAAGCGCCTCGGCCAGCGGCAGGCTTCGCTCGTATTGCTGTTCGATCCCACCCTGAACGCCTCGGTCAAGCCCGGTGAACACGACCTCCTTCGCATCATGACCAAGACCTGCCTCCGAGAGCAAGAGCCCCAATCGGGTGCCGGTCCATTCGGCGGTACCGACCGCCTCGCCCAGCCAGGGTTGGCTCTTCGGTCGCGGTGACAGGCGGGCCCTGCCGTTGCCCGCACATTCGAGGGTGACCGCGAGCGTCTCGGCTGGCCGCGCTTTCAACTCCTTGAGGCTGAGCCGAAGGGGCTTTCGAACGTGTCCGCCAATCGTCAGGTGCCATATCGATGGGTCGATGGCCGGGATGTCGAAATGGGTCAGGAGGTAATGAAGGCCGACGGGTGTGAGGTCGTAGTGCAGAGCCTCAAGGGGCATCGAGTGATTGCGCACCGCGAGCTGGAGCTCGTCCAGCGTGATCTCGGGCTCGTTGATCAGCGTCCCGGCAGGCTGTGACTGGATGACTCTTCTCAATTTACGCTAGCCGGCGCCCTTCTCCAGCACCGCAAGCAGATTGCGAGCCGAAAGAATCCCGACCGGTTTCCCATCCTTGTTCACCACTGGAAGATGGCCCACGCCAAGGCGAGTCATCTTCATCGCCACGACCGCCGCCTCCTCATCCGCGCTGACGGTCGCGGGGTCGGCGGACATCACGACCTCCGCCCGCACCTGCTGCGGATCCACGCCGTCGGCGATGGCCCGAACGAGGTCCGACTCGGTGATGATCCCAACGAGCTTGCCGTCGGACAGCACGGCGACGGAGTCTGAATCGGCCATCCGCATGCGCTTGGCCACCTCGGCAAGGGTTGAATCGCGCTCGACCGAGAGCAGGCGACCGGGCGGCAGATCCCTGACTTTCACCTTTTCACTTCACCTCGTACTTGATAGGCACCATTAGCTGCTTGCTCTTCGGCGGCCGTTTGTAATTGCGTTTCTGGCGGCGCGGAAGCCTGATGGCCTCGTGCTTCACTTCCTCGTACGGGATCAGCGAAAGGAAGTGGCTGATCAGGTTGAGATGTGCGGCCCGCTTATTGTCCGTCTCGACCACGTACCACGGCGCTTCCTTGATGTCGCAGTACTTGAACATCGCGTCCTTCGCCTCCGAGTAATCGACCCATCTGGCGCGCGCCTGCAGGTCCATGGGGCTCAGCTTCCAGCGCTTGGTCGGATCGTTGATGCGTGCCTTGAACCGCTGCTCCTGCTCGTCATCGCTCACCGAGAGCCAGTACTTGACGAGGATGATCCCGGAGTGGACGAGCATGCGCTCGAACTGCGGGCAGGTCCGCATGAACTCGTCGTACTCCTCGTCGGTGGAGAAGCCCATGACGCGCTCGACGCCGGCGCGGTTGTACCAGCTGCGGTCGAACAGGACCGTCTCGCCCGCAGATGGCAGGTGCGCCACGTACCGCTGGAAATACCACTGAGTCCGCTCCCTCTCGGTCGGAGCGGGGAGCGCCACCACCCGGACGGAGCGCGGATTCAGAAGCGCGGTCATCCGCTTGATGACGCCGCCCTTGCCGGCGGTATCTCTACCCTCGAAAAGGACCACCACTCGAAAACCTCGATGCCGGATCCACTCCTCGAGCTGCAGCAGCTCCACCTGGAGGCGCCGAAGCTCCTTGGCGTAGTCCTTTTGGTGAGAGTTTCGGTTCGCGACTTCTGCTGCTTCTTGGCGCCCCCCATCGTCAGCAGTATCTCGCAACCAGCTTGGAAGTCGCTCTCAGCTCCCCAGGGCTTTCTTGTAGCGCTCGGCCGAGCGCCTGACCGCCGCCTTGGCGTCTGACGCCACGTTGCGATCCCACCACGCGCCATAGATCCGGTCGAAGGCAAACGGCTCGACTGCAGCAACGATCCGGTCGATCTCCAGTGCCGGCAGCGGAACGTAGTTTGGAAAGCTGTACATGAAACTGACCCAGCGCCGGTCCTGGGCGACCTGGAGGATGTCACCGCTGAGCAGTGCGCCCCGCCCGTCCATACCCTCTGCCCAGTGCAGCACCGTGCCGCCCTCGAAGTGACCTCCGGCACGAATCAGCGTCATGCCGTCCCACAGCTCCCTGGTCTCGCCGGACCAGAAGTCAATCCGCGAGTCGGGGCGCATCACCCATTGCCGATCGGCCGAATGCAGGTAGATCGGGGCGTCGAAGTATTGGCCCCACTCGACCATCGTTGAGTAGTAGTGAGGATGAGAGATCGCGATCGCGCGAATGCCTCCGAGCTTGCGCACCGCATCAACAGTCGCGTCGTCGATCACCGTGATGCAGTCCCACAGGACGTTGCCCTGCGGCGAGCGCACCAGCAGCGCGCGCTGTCCGATGGCAAAGGTGGGCTTGGTTCCAACTCCGGTCAAACCGAGATCGTCACGAATCTCGTTGTGGTGCTTCTCACGAAGATCGGCGAGCGTCGTCCATTGCTGCCCGGACCAGCCGACGTACTGACGCTCGTCCTCACATACCTCGCAGCGCGGGGGTTCGGTCGCACTCCGGGCGTATTGAACGCCGCAGGTCGCGCAGATATAGCAGTCGTCCGGTGTCACTTATGAGAGATTAGCGAACGTTGAGCACGCTCTATCGCGACGCGGCGCTGGCCGATGCGCGCTCGCCCAGGCTCCAGCTCGGCATGAGCGTGCTTGTCAAGGGCGGCCGCATCGCATGGATCCGTCCGACCGACTCGGAAGAGGATCCCGGCAACGCGGAGGTGATCGACGCCGGCGGCGCCGCGAT
>JALYSJ010000166.1 GCA_030854855.1 Candidatus Dormiibacterota bacterium | reverse complement strand
GCCAGGACCCAGGCAAACTTTGTTCGCTCGGCGCCGTCGCCGGCGCCGACACTGGCGGCCGCCATCAGGCATTCCGTCCGGTTGGGCCCAGCGGGCGCCGCGACCACCGTATCGCTCAGCTTCGGACTCAAAGTGCACGACCCGCAACGCCTGGCCCGGCTGATCGCCTCGGGTCAAACCGTTTCGCCGGAGGCGTACGCTGCGGAATTCGGCCCCGACCCCGGCGCGGCGCAGGCGGCGGTTGCACTGTTGCAGCGCTTGGGGTTTCAGGCGTCATGGCGATCGGGCTCCGGCCTGATCTCGGCCGACGGTCCTGCGCCGGCGGCGGCCTCGCTTCTTCACGTCGACATCGAGAACTTTCGGCTGGCTGACGGAACGACCTTCTATGCAACGCTCGACGAACCGCAGATTCCATCGCAGCTCGCCAACGCGGCCGGCAGCGTCAGCGGTCTTGACAACTACCGCCGGGCGCACACGAATGCAGTCCGCCGCGGCGGCCTCACGCCCACCGACGTGCTCGCCTTCTACAACCTGAAACCGCTGCGCCAGGCAGGGCTTGATGGAACCGGCCAGACGATAGTGCTACCTGAGATCGACGACCTGCCGAACCTTCAGGACCTCAACAAGTTCGCACAGGAGTTCGGGCTGCCGCCGTTCGACTCGATGCTGACTGTCAAGCGCGATCCCAGCTGGGGAACGCCAGAAAAGGCGCAAGGCGAGACCGTTCTCGATCTCGAGATCATCCATTCGATCGCGCCCGGCGCCAAGCTGGTCGTCTATCTGTCGGCGCCAGACTTCGGACACGGCGACCGAGCTTTCGACCAGATGGTCACCGATCACCTCGGGTCGATCATCTCCGAGAGCCTGGGCGCGTGCGAAGCCGACACACCAGGCGGCCATCGCAACAACTACGCGAGCATCCAGGACAGGGCGGTTGCCCAGGGCATGTCCCATTTCGTCGCCAGCGGCGACAGCGGGGCGTATACGTGCGGCGAGGATCAGCCCCCCTCCGGCAGCTTTCCGGCGACGCTGCCGACTGTGACCGCGGTTGGGGGTACGACCGTGTTCGAGTCAGAGCAGGGCATCTACTTCAAAGAATCGGCGTGGGGCGGGCCGCTCGAACAAACCGGCACCGGTGGCGGGCCCAGCCACTTCTACTCTCTGCCCAGCTATCAGAAGAACATCGCCCAGGCGTCCGGTCACGGTATGCGGCAGGGGCCCGACGTGTCCGCCAACGGCGATCCCGCCACCGGCTTTCACATCGTGTTCGGCGGCCAGGACCAACAGGCTGGTGGCACATCCGCCTCAACACCTTTATGGGCGGCGACCATCGCGCTGATCAACCAGGACTTGAAGCTGAAAGGGCTGCGTGAGGTGGGCTTCGCCAATCCCGCTATCTACTGGATGGGTGAGAACGCGTCCAAGCTGCCGGCCAAGCCATTCCACGACGTCACCACCGGCAACAACCTCGCGTTCAACGCCGGCCCGGGTTGGGATTTCGCGACCGGCTGGGGCAGCATGGACGGCGCCGCGCTCGACGCCGCCTGGATCCTCTACATCAAAGGTGGAGGAGGATGAAAGAAGCCGACGAGCTCGCGGGACCACCTCTCGTCACCTGCCCCCACTGCGGGATGACAGTTCCCGCCGGCAACTTCTGCGGTCATTGCGGTGCGCATCTGTCCAATGCCAGCACGACGCGGCGCCACGCGTTCGCTGCCGTGCCAAATGAACGCGTCTTGCACCTCTCCATCGTCACCACGCTGTTCCCTCACCTCAACCATCGCCGCGGAGGCGCCTTTCAGTGGGCCCTCCTGGCGGGCAGCGCCGCAGTTCTCATCCTGGCCGTGCTGCACCTGTTTGCCCCGGCAACAATCGCGGCCGCGTTGTTGCTGCCTGTGCTGTACCTGCTCTACCTGTACGAGGTCGACGTCTATGAGGATGATCCGTGGCTCCTCATCGGGGCGACGATGGTCGCGGGCGCGGTGTTTGGCTATGCCTTCACGTCCTTCTCCGGCGCAGCCGTGTCGCTGCTGAACCTGACCGGGGACCAGGACAATGCATTCGCGCTGGCGGGCGTAGCGATCCCAATCGTCGCGCAGGCGCTGATGCTGGCTGGGCCGCTGTTTCTGTACGTCTTCAGGCGCCGATTCCGCGAGCCGCTCGACGGCCTGACGTTTGGCGCGGCTTCGGCGCTTGGTTTCACGTTGGCGCACTCGCTGACAGTTCTCTGGCCGGCCATCAGCGGAACCCTGGTCGCGGGCGGAGACCCAGTTGATTGGTTATTGCGCTTGCTTCGGGCAGGCGTCCTCGTTTCTTTGATCAACGCGAGCACGACTGCACTCGTCACAGCCGCGGTGTGGCTGCACCGATTCGACCGCCGCCGGATCAGCCGGCCGTGGGCCTCCAGCATTCTTGCCACGCTGATCGTCGCTTTCGGCGCCCAGGTGGTGCTGGGGATGCTGAGCGTCGCTTTGCCCAACCTCCTTGTGGAGGTTGGGATCCGGTTGCTGGCGGCGATCGCACTCCTTCTATACGTGAGGCTGGTCATCCACCAAGCGCTGCTGGTCGAAGGAGTCGAGCACGAGATCGGGCCCGATTCGCGGTGCCCGGAGTGTCACCGGATGGTGCCGACGATGGCGTTCTGCCCGGCCTGCGGCGCGGCGCGGGCGGCAGCCCGAAAGCAGGGCCGGACGCGGGTCGGAGGAGTGGCTTAGATGGCGACGTTCTGCGGGCGCTGCGGAGCTCAGCTGCCGCCCGGCGCACCCTTTTGTGGCAGGTGCGGCACGCCACAAGTGGCTCAAGCGGTGGCAGCCGTGCCGGTGTACAGCTACCCGATGGCGGTTCCGACTGCCCATCCAGCCCGGCGGCGCTTTGGGACTTCGCAGATCGCGATCGCCGGCGGGCTGCTGGCCATCGTTGCCGTCGTGACCGTGGCGGTAACCGCCATCGCGGTATCGCAGGCGATTGGCGGAAAAAATCCTCCCTGCACTGTCAACTGCGCGCCCAAGATCGTCACCCCGCTCCCCGCGTCAAACACCTACCGCAGCTCCGCATTCAAATACGAGGTCGACTACAGCTCCGCCTGGACAGTCCGCAGCCAGGACGCCAATGGGGTCGTGCTCGGAACCAGGTTGGGAATGCTTCAGGTCGTTGGCAGCAAGGGCGGGCAGCCCCTCGATCAGGTCATTCGCTCGGCGGTGGCCGCGCTGCCGTCAGCGCAGTGGCAGAACGTAGCCCAGGTCTCGGAGGTCAAAGGCGCGCACATTGGCGACCAGGGTGGGCTCGGCACGATTTACTCGGCAAACCTGATCGGAGCCAACTCCACTTCCACGAAGGTGCGCCTTGCAGTGATCGCCGCGACCAGCGGCGGGGTGACGGTCGTGATGGTTGCGAGCGACCCCGCAGATCTCAAGAGCACGGCAAGCGGAATCCCCGAAGCTCAGGATTTCGATTACCTCTGCGCGGAGTTTCGCTGGTCTTAGTGCTCGCGGACACCGGCCTGCTCGCCTTCGCCGGAATCTCCTTGTTGCTGGCGGTCACTCCAGGTCCGGACATGGCGGTGGTGACCAAGAACGCGCTCGCCCACGGCCGTCGTGGAGTGTTGTTGACCACGACTGGGATTGCGCTGGCTCTTTCGATCTGGGTCATCGCCACGGCGGTTGGCCTCTCCGCGCTTTTGCGGGCTTCGGGCGACGCGTTCTTGGTGCTCAAGCTCGTCGGTGCCGTGTATCTCGCCTACCTTGGCCTGCGGACTCTTTTGGAATCCCGCCACCGTCCAGCCGACCTGCTTGCGAGCGCCCCCGTGGCCGCCCCGGCGCACGCGATCTTCCGACAGGGCTTTCTCTCTGCGATGTTCAACCCGAAGCTCGGCGTTTTCTTCGTGACCTTTCTCCCCCAGTTCGTGGTGCCGGGGCAGGCGGTCCTTCCACGACTGGTCTTGCTCGGCGTGGTATTCGCCTTGATCGGTTGGACGTGGATAAACGTATACGGCCTGTTAGTCACGCGCATCCGCGAAGTCATCACGGCGCCACGCGTGCGGCAGTGGATGGAACGAATCACCGGCGTAGTCCTGCTTGGGTTTGGCGCGCGGCTCGCCGTGGAGCGCCTCTAGAGGCACCGTCTAAGCGTTGTCTGGAAGATCGAACGAGATGTCGTAGACGCCTCCGCTCAACTTGGCATGGTGAATCCAGCCCATCTTTCGCAGCAGCCCGAGCATCTGCTGGTTCTCCGGCAGCACGATGAGCGAGAAGCTCTTGATGCCGTGCTTGCGAGCGACCCGAGCCAGGATGGCCAGCAATGCCCCTCCGAGTCCTCGACGCTGGAACTCGTCGACCACGGCCACCGCAACCTCCGCCACATCGGCGTCCGCCACCCGGTCATACCGAGCCACGCCCAGGATGCGCTCGTTACCCGTCGGCCGGTGCGTCGTCGCCACCAGCGCGAAGCGATCGTTGTAATCGACCACAGCGAGCCGGTGCGCGAGGGCGTCCGGGATCCGCTTGAGCGGTGAGAAGAACCTGAAGTAGACGGTTCGCTCTGACATCGCCGCAACCGCCTCGTGCAGCAGCGGCTCGTCCTCGGGTTTGATCGGCCTGATGTGAACCTTGCTCCCATCCTTCAGGTCGAGGACGAGCGGCTCGAAATCGGCCGAGGGCACCGCTACAAGGTAGCGGCCTTTACCATCCGCGGTGCAATCAACAGTCCCATCCTTATCGCCGCTTGCGCGCCATGACCGGCCAGCAGCGATGGCGCAACCTGAGCTTCGCCGCCGGAGCCGCGGCGGCGGCGCTGTTCGCGGCTTGGGATCTCTACAAGTGGGTCGAGGCGTACATGACCGACCACTTTCACAACGACTTCACCTTTTATTTGACCGCCGCCCGGGTTGGCGTCAGCCACGGCTGGCCTTCGCTCTACGACCTTGCGCTACAGCAGGCGGAGCTCGACGCAATTGGATCTCGCATCAGGGTCGCCCAGCTTGCGCGCTATATCAGCCCTCCGCCTCTCGCGTGGCTCGCGCTGCCGCTCGCGCCCTTGCCCTACGAGATCGGTTACTGGATATGGAGCTCATGGCTTCTCATTGCCCTTGCTTGCACTTGGTACATGACCGCGCCCGGAACTGGACCATGGCGCCTGGCCCACCTCGCGGCGGCGGTGGGGTGGCTCCCTGTCATCTATGGGCTGCAGCTCGGCCAACCGGCCCTGTTCGTCGCCCTGGGGGTGGCCGCCTGCTTCGCCCTGCTGGAAAGCCGCCGCCCGTTCTGGGCAGGCTTTGCCCTGGGCGCTTTGGTGCTGAAGCCACAGCTTGCCTTCCTCGTGCCGGCCGCACTGTTGGTGACCGGAAGGACGCGAGCCTTCT
>JALYSJ010000156.1 GCA_030854855.1 Candidatus Dormiibacterota bacterium | reverse complement strand
AACCTCTACTCGATCTTCAATCCCGAGGGATTCGGCTGGGCCGCCGCGGGAGTCCAGTGGTACGGAAGACAGGTGCTCGGCCTGTTCTTTGGTCACGCCACGTACACGGCGTTCATCGGCGCCGGGCTGGGCGCCGCGCGCCAGCTACCGCACATGCGTCACAAGGCGCTCGCGATCTTGAGCGGATTTCTCATCGCGATCGCTGCGCACTTTTCGTGGGATGCGTGGGTGACGTTTTTCCCGATCGACAGCAACGCATTTGGCCTGGTCGAAATCCACATGCGCACGTTGATCATGACCGGGCCATTCACCGCCGCCGTGATCGCGCTGCTGCTGTTCGGGATTCGTTATGAGGCGATGGGACTCGTTGACCAGTTTCGGAAAGAGGCTGCAAGCGGTTCCGGGACGATCTTGCCGGACGAGGTGCCTGTTCTCGCCAGTCCGTGGAAGCGGCTTAAGCAGCGCTTGCGCGCCTTCAGCCGGGGCGGGTTGAAAGCGTATTTCCAGGTGGCCCGCCTGCAGTCCGCGCAACTGGATCTCGCCATGGAGCGCTGGCACCGAGAGCGCCAGGAGATCGATTCGCCGCTAGAGGCCGAGGCTGCCTTGAGGAAGCGGGTGCTCGAGCTTCGGCACTGGGTGTCGGCGACTTAAGCCGGCAGCCTGCCCCAGATCGCCCGCGCCACAGCAAGCAGGAGGAGCATCGCCGCGGCGGCCCATGTGATCGCCGACACGATGGGGTCGCTGAAATCCGTGCCGCTCAGAACCGAGTGCAGAAAGAGCAGTGCGAACGCCGGATAGGCGAGTCGGTGCAACCACACCCACAGGTCCTTGTTCATCCGGCGCTTGAAAAACGCGGTGACCGTCACGAGCAGAAGGATGTCGAGCGATAGCGCGCCGAGCCCGATCCCCAGCGCGCCATAGGCCGAATGAAACGGAATGACCAGGTCCGGCAATCCGATGCGAGCGGTCTTGTCCAGCAGCAGCGACAGCAAGTGGATGGCCGCAAGCGGAATCCATAGGACCGTCGTGTACTCGTGCAGCGCACGCAGCGCGCGATTGTTTCCGAGCCAGTCGAGCACCGCGGTTCGCAGCGCGATACCAGTCACCAACGCGACGGCCAGGGCGACGTAGGAGCTGAGTCCGGCGACTCGCGCCAACACCCACAAGAACTGGTCGGCCGTCATGTCAGGGACTGAACCACCATGCAAGCGCGTGCGCTGCGCAGTACATCGGCGCCAGCTCCGCACCGACCAGGAGCGCCGTCTTGGCCACGACCTCGGCCTCGAGACCACTGGCGGCGACAACGGACACCTCTTCGAGGCCGGTGCGCGCCGGCGCGCCGGTCCGAGGATCGATCAAGTGATGGTTCTCGCCCCACCTGCGCTTGCGCACGCTGCTGGTGGCGGCGCCCAGGTCCCGCAGCATCACCGTCACGCCGCCAAGGCCAACGGGCCAGCCGGCGCCGGCCGGTCCAGGTCCGCCGGCCATCAGGTCGCCGCCGATGTTGGCCACCGCGTTCGGGCCCAGCGATTCTCGCAACCGGTCCGCCATCCACCCTTTGGCGATACCGCCCAGGTCAATTCCGGCTCCTGCCTCGAGTCGCGCAGCGCCCGCTCGGACCTTGAGCACGTCAGGAAGTGAAGGGAGCGGACCTGCATCAGAGACTGCCGCCGAAGGCCGAGCCTCGGACAGCGGCCTCGTGTAGCCAATCGCCGTCATCGCCGGCAGGACCGCGACGTTGACGAGGCCTCCGCTCGTTTCGAAGGCCCGAAGCGATTCGCGCAACAGCGCCTCGAGCTCAGGGCTGACCTCCACCCACCGGCGGGGCGACGCATTGAGTCGGGACAGCTCACTGACTTCTGAGAAACGGGTCAGCCGCGCCCCCATGCGGCGGACCCAGAACTCACCTTCCAGCAGGCGGGTGCGTGAGAGCCCCACCGCGAAAAGGCTGCAGTTGGTGCCGAGGGCCTCGAAGTGGTGGGCTTCGACCGGGCCGTCAGGAGGCATAGGTCGATGTCACCGGCTGGCCGCTGCCGGGCCGAACCGACGGCCCAATCGTGACCGAGCCGCCCGGCGCGCTGACGACTGTGGGCTGCAGTGGGGCGTTGGGATTTTTCAGGTGTGCAACGACGTACTCGCCAGAGAGCACCGTCGTGACGATGGTGAGCGCGGTCGCCCCCAGCTTCAGGACGACCGCGTGCATGTCAAACGGCGGCGACCGGCGCCGCGAGAAACGGGATGCGGTCGAACGTGGCTCCCAGGATCTTGTTCGAGCCGGCGCCCAGGTGGCCGGCGAGTATCTCCTGGTACACGGACCGGAAGTCAACCGAGTAAGGAAGGTTGCCCGTCTTGTCGAGGCTGGTGAGCTTCGGCGCCTCGCCGTAGATGCCGCCTTTGACCGGGTTGCCGATCAAGAGCAGCGGCGCGGCAGCCCCGTGGTCGGTGCCCCCGCTCGCGTTCTCTTTGGGGCGGCGGCCGAATTCCGACCACGTCGCGATGAGGACTTTGTCCGCCATGCCATGCGCGGCCAGGTCCTGATAGAAAGCCCCAACGGCAGTGTCGAGATAGCCCATGAGGTCATCGTGGCGGTTCAGCTCGGTGTAGTGAGTGTCGAAGCCTCCAAGGGTCACGTGCAGCAGTTTGACGCCGGTGCCGGTGACGATCAGCTCCGCCGCCAGCTGCAGGGCCGCGGCAAGCTGGTTCTTGGAGGAGTAGACGAGCTTCACCTTGTCGGTGTAGTCGGCCATCGGCTGGTAGCTCGCGGCAGAGGTGCGCAGCGTGGTGATCGTCTCGGTGGCAGTCGCCATCGCGGTGTCGAACAGCGCGCCATAGATCCCTGGAGTGCCCTTGTACAGAGCACCCACGGCGGCCTCGACCTCGCTGCCACCAGCGAAGCCGAAGGTCTTCTGGTTCTGAATTACCGTCATCGTCGCCTGAAGGTCACGCAGCGCACCCGGCACGTTGGTAGTGCCGCACCCGCATCCCGTGAGCGGGTGCCCATTGGTGTCGTATGAAGTCGCCAGCGTACGCCCCAGCCAACCGTCGACCTGCCTGCGCGTGGGATCGCCCGTCTCCCAGATGCGAATGGACTCGAAGTGCGAGAAGGTCGGGTTTGGATAGCCGACTCCCTGCACGATTGCGACCTTGCCCTTGTCCCATAAGCCCTTGATCGCGCCCAGGTTGTGGTTCAAGCCGAACTCCTTGTTGAGCGGCAACGCCTGCGAGACCATCGAACCTGACAGCTTCGGCCGCAGGTCGTGCAGTGCGGGATCGGAGATGGGCACTACAGTGCGCAGCCCGTCGTTGCCGCCCGCGAGCTGGATCATGACGAGGATGTTGTCGTTGGCGAGGCCCTCTCGCTTGGCCGCGTAAACCGCACGAGCGAACGCGTCCGGCACCGCCGCGTATCCGGCGGCCAATCCAGCTGCACCGGCGCCGAACACGAGGCCCGCCTTGAGAAAGTCGCGACGCTTGAGCTGGTTGATTCCCGTTTCTGTGGTCATCTTTCCTGCACCTACTTCAGCTGAAATTCCGGGGAAGCGAGAGTGATGAACCAGCGAGCGCGATCATCCGCGGCGTGGTTCAGAAGACTTGCGGTCTGAGCGCTTACAACGCCGTCGAGGTATGTGCGGGGCGCATCTGACGCGGACGGCAGTGAGGTCTTGGCCTGGCCCAGCGCGGCGCTCACAAAGTTCACGCGCTCGACCACGGTGTTGGACGAGATCCACGACTCGTTGTTGGGCCAGCCGTTGACGTCGGGCGGATCGAAGAGTGACTGGCCCATCCCCGAACCCGCAGTCGCGATGAGCTTTGAGAGCTTGGGCGCGCCCAGTGCCTGGGCGGCGTGGAGCATGAACTCGGTTGGCGTCTTAACCAGCGTTCTGTAGGTTTGGGCGGCGCTGAACTGCGGACTTGCAAACACTGCGCGCATCAAGGTTTTTACGTCGTACTTGCTGCGGCGGAATGTGTCGGCCAGAGTCTTGATGTAAGCGGCATCGGGCTGGGCGGTCACAAAATGCCGCGCAACCTTCGTGGCGATGTATGAAGCCGTCGCCGGCTGCGCAAGGATGCGATCGATGACCCCTTGGGCATCGAGCGGACCCGACTTGCCGAGGTACGTGACGCTGCCGGTGTACGACCGCTTGGGATTGAACACTCCAGATTTCTGATTCGCGTAGACCGGCTCACGACGGGTCACCTTGCTGTTCTTGTCGACCGGCACCATGGCGTAGGAGTCGGGCTGCGGCACCTGCCACCCGGCGAGCGCCTTGGCGCTCTGCCGTACGTCCTCCTCGGTGAAGGTGCCAGCTCCCATGGTGAAGAGCTCCATGAGCTCGCGCGAGTAGTTCTCGTTGGGGCTCTGCCCGGTGGATTGTGCGAGGTCGAGGTACTTCAGCATCGC
>JALYSJ010000155.1 GCA_030854855.1 Candidatus Dormiibacterota bacterium | reverse complement strand
TTCAACGTGTACTGCCAGGCATCGCCCTGGTTCGGCACATAGCCCTGGAGCACCGCGAGGCTGATGGGCTCACCGCTGGCCCGCCGGTACTCGAGGCTGCCTGCGAGCGGCGCGATGTGCGAGAAGTTGGTTTTCTCGGTGAGGAAGCGGCCCAACTCGAGCTCTGGGTTGACGCCTTCTTCGAGCCGGCGGAACACCTTGAGGATGAGGCGCTCGCCGAAGACGACCGAGTTGTTGCTCTGCTCTGCCACGGACAGGGCGGCTTCCAGCCGGATCGTCTCCGGTCCCCGCAGACGGTTGAACGCGCGCGTGGTTGTGCCAATGAGAGTTCCGTTGCCACCAGTCGCCCGCCGCCGTCTGGCGATCGCGCCGAGCACTGCCTCGGCGAAGGCGGGCGGGCCGAGGGCGTCATACACCAGGCCGCGGGCTTCCTCCCCCTGCACGCGCACCCACGCGAGTGCCGAATGCGGCCACCGCTCCAGGATGTGGGGAGCCTCAGCAGGATTCGCGTAGGCGAGTGGCAGCTGGTAGGTTTCCGGATCCCCTTCGGCATAGGCGATGACGACCGCCGCCAGGACCGCCCCGCCGGCGGCTCCAGGCACCGGTATCAGGTCGGAGATTTGCGCCGACTTCAAGCGCCGTGCCTTGCCCGCAAACCACCTGCGATTCCGGATGTAGCCAAGAAGGATGCTCTCGAGGCGCTCCTTGGTGGGGCCGGTGAGAGCAGCCTCGAGGCCTCCCGCAAGCCAGGTCGACGGGACGAGCATCTCGGGTACCGCGGCCACCGCCTGGGCGCCGTCGCTGACGATGTTCGGTGTCGCCCGAGGCTGGAGTGAAAACCAGTAGAAGGCATGCGGACCGAGGGTCAGAAAGTAAGGCGCGTCCCCGACGACGGGCATCTCGTTGCTGCTGAAGAGCTCGACGGGCACGAGGCCCTTCCATTTGCTCAGGTCGAGCTCGACCGCCTGCAGGAATCGCGAAAGGTTCGCCAAGCAGAGGATCTGCTCGGATTCGTAACGCCTGACGTAGGCCAGCACCTTGCGGTTCTCGGGGCGAAGCAGCTCCAGCGTTCCGCGACCGAATGCGCGGTGCCGCTTGCGCAGCGCAATGAGCCTCTTCATCCACGAGAGCATCGAGTGCGGGTTCTGCGCCTGGGCCTCGACGTTGACGGTCTCGTAGTGGTACTCGGGGTCGGTGATCACCGGGAGATAGAGCCGCTGCCGGTTGGCGCGCGAGAAGCCGGCGTTGCGGTCGGCGCTCCACTGCATGGGCGTCCGCACGCCGTTGCGGTCTCCGAGGAAGATGTTGTCGCCCATGCCGATCTCGTCGCCGTAGTACAGGACCGGTGTACCGGGCAGCGAGAAGAGAAGGCCGTTCATCAGCTCGATGCGCCGCCGGTCGTTGCCGAGCAGCGGTGCCAGCCGCCGGCGGATGCCGAGGTTGAGACGAGCAAGCCGGTCCTGCGTGTAAGCGCGGTACATGTAGTCGCGTTCCTCGTCCGTGACCATCTCGAGGGTCAGCTCGTCATGGTTGCGAAGGAACAAGGCCCATTGCGAGTTGTCGGGGATCGCGGGTGTCTGGGCGAGGATGTCGATGATCGGGAATCTGTCTTCCATCCGGATCGACATGAACAGGCGAGGCATCAGTGGGAAGTGGAAGGACATGTGGCACTCGTCGCCCGCACCGAAATATGTGACCGCGTCCTCCGGCCACTGATTCGCCTCCGCCAGCAGCATGCGATTGGAGTAATGCGCATCGACATGCCGGCGCATCTCCTTGAGGAACTCGTGCGTCTCCGGCAGGTTCTCTCCGTTCGTCCCTTCGCGCTCGTAGAGGTAGGGGACGGCGTCCAGGCGCACTCCGTCGATGCCCATGTCGAGCCAGAAGTCCAGCGCCTTCAGCAGCGCCTCCTTGACCTTGGGGTTGTCGTAGTTCAGGTCTGGCTGATGCGAGTAGAAGCGGTGCCAGTAGTACTGACCGGCGACGTGATCCCACGTCCAGTTGGAAGTCTCGAAGTCCTTGAAAATGATCCGGGCGTCTTGATATTTCTGGTTGGTGTCGCTCCAGACGTAGAAGTCACGGGCGGCGCTACCTTTCTTGGCTCGACGAGCGCGCTGGAACCATGGATGCTGGTCAGAGGTGTGGTTGCAGACCAGTTCGGTGATGACCCGCATTCCGCGGTGATGCGCTTCTTTGACGAAGGCGGTCACATCGCCGAGATTGCCGAACATCGGGTTCACGTCTGTGTAGTCCGCGATGTCGTAACCGTCGTCCCGCAGTGGCGATGGGTAGAAGGGCAGTAGCCAGATCGCACTGACGCCTAGATCCTGGAGGTATGGAAGCTTCTCGACCAGCCCGCGAAAATCACCGCTGCCGTCACCGGTGGTGTCGTTGAACGCGCGGACGTGAAGCTCATAGATGAGCGCGTCCTTGTACCAGAGCGGATCATCCTCGAGCCTGGAAGTCTCCTGATTCCGGCGTCGCACGCGCGACGGGATTGGAAGCGCGACGGCCTCAGCGCCGGCTGCTCGGGGTGCGCCCGGTTCAACGCCTTCGACGATCAAAGGAAGTACTCGAAGTCATGCTCGCTGCGGACCCGGCGGCGGAAGCGAAAGATCTGCGCCGGGATCGCATGCGGGTTGATCTCGACAAAGTTTCGGGGCCCGTTCCACAGGTAGCGGGCGCCGCTCAGCAGCTCGTGCGCCTGGTAGCCGCGGTCGCGTCTGATCCCCAGCTCCTCCAGCGGTAGGGTGACCATGCCGGACTGTGTGTGATGGGGGTCCACGTTGACGACCGTCAGCACCACGTCGGCAAGGTCGGGGGTGCTCTTCGTGTAGGCGATCAGGTGGTCGTTCTCGGTCGGGTGAAACGTTAGGCCCCGATCACTCTGCAGTGCCGGATTCTCGCGGCGCACCTTGTTCACGAGCGTGATCAGCTCGCGAATGTTGTCGGGGTGGTCGCGATCCCAGGCGCGGATCTGGTACTTCTCGGAGTCCATGTACTCCTCTGATCCAGGCTCGCGCGCGCGTCCCTCGCAGAGCTCGAACGCCGGCCCGTAGACGCCATAGCTCGCCCCGAGCGTGGCCGCCAGCATGAGCCGGGCCGCGAACGCCGCGCGACCGCCGGTCTGCAGGTACTCGGTCAGGATGTCCGGCGTGTTCGGCCACAGGTTTGGCCGGAAGTAATCGCGAATCGGCGGCTGAGACAGCTCCGTGAAGTACTGGGCAAGCTCGGCCGTCGTATTGCGCCACGCGAAGTACGTGTACGACTGCGTGAAACCCAGCTTGGCCAGGCGGTACATGACCTTGGGCCGCGTGAACGCCTCGGCGAGAAGGATCACGTCGGGGTGCTGGCGCTTGACCTCGCCGATGAGCCACTCCCAGAACGCAAATGGTTTGGTGTGAGGGTTGTCGACGCGGATGACCGTGATTCCCTGCTCGATCCAGTACGTGACGATTGAGAGCAGCTCTTCCCAGAGTCCCCGCCAGCTCTCCGTCTCGAAGTCGAAAGGCAAGATGTCCTCGTACTTCTTCGGCGGGTTCTCGGCGTGCTGGATGCTGCCGTCCGGCCGGTGCTTGAACCATTCGGGATGCTCTCGCGTGTAGGGGTGGTCGGGCGAGCACTGGAACGCGAGGTCGAGCGCGACATCCATTCCGTGCTCACCGGCGGCGTGGAGCAGGTGTTGAAAGTCGGCAAGCGTCCCGAGTCGAGGGTTGATCGACTTGTGACCACCCTCCTCGGAACCGATCGCCCACGGGCTGCCGGGCTCGTCGGGGCCGGCC
>JALYSJ010000154.1 GCA_030854855.1 Candidatus Dormiibacterota bacterium | reverse complement strand
CGAAATAGGATAGGCGGATGGCCGGCACCGAATTCACCAGCGCCGAATCGACTCTCCTCGCGCGCTACTTCACCAACCTCGACCGGCCGGTGTTCGCGCTTCGGAACCTGCCCGAGGTCGTCAAGGGGGCGCTCTTTTCGCGCTACTCCCGAACAGAGAAGAGCCTGCGGCGCGTGCTCCTCGATGAGTTCATCAACGAGCCCGATTCCGGTTTCGACGAGCTCGCCGGAAACTCGTCTCAAACCGACGACATGGTCGCGGTCCGCCGCGCCGAGGAGTTCTACGAGAGGGTCCTGGTGGGTTACGGGGACGACTCCGTGGCGGAGCTCGCCGGCGCCCACGTCGCCGTCGAGCGAACCTCGACCCTCGCGGCCAAAGCGCTCGAGGACAGCCGGATCGGCATCTCGCCGCTGGAGAAGTCGACGCGCTATGTCAGGTTCGACCGGCTCGGCCCGGACGGCAGGTATCTCTTCTACCGCGGCCCGGAGCTGGCGCATCCGGCGTATGAGCCTGCTGCCGACGCGCTGTTCGCCGCCTACAGCGACATGGTCGAACCGGTAACCGAGGCCATCCGGCAGCGCTTTCCGCTAGAAGCAGGGGAGACAGACCGCGCGTGGAAATCGGCGACCAGGGCCAAGGCTCTGGACCTGCTCCGCGGTCTTCTGCCGGCCGGAACGCTGACCAACCTTGGGCTCTTCGGCAACGGCCGCGCCTTCGAGTACCTGATCACGAAGATGGCGGCTCACGAGCTGCCGGAGTGCCACCAGCTCGCGACCGACCTGAATCGGGAGCTCGCACTCGTCATCCCTGCTTTCGTCAAGCGGGCGCTCGACGAGCGGTACGGCCGCCCCTCGGCGGAACGGATGGCGAGGGTTCGCATGGAGGCGGCCAGCCTCGCGCAACGAAGCATGAGCCAACCGCAAAACGGACCGAGCGTGCGACTTGTCGAGCACGACCCGGAGGCCGAGCGAAAAGTCGTCGCGGCGGCGCTGTTCTCACACTCCGACGGGAGCCTGGACGAGCAGTCGGGGGATCCTGCACAGGTCCTCGAGGCACTCCTCGGCGATCGTTCGAACCGCCGCCAGCGCACGCCTCGCGCCCTGGAGCACGCCAACTACACGTTCGAGATCGTCGCCAACTTCGGCGCCTACCGCGACCTGCACCGCCATCGCATGCTCACCCAGGACCGCCAGCTGCTCGGCACCGCCCTGGGTTACGACGTTCCGCCCGGTCTCGCCGACCTCGGCCTCGACGGGCGATTTGCAGCCGCCATCGAAGCGGCCGCGGAAGCTCAGGCGAGGCTGGAGGCAGAAGCCGGCGCTGTGCTGGCCCAGTACATAGTCCCGCTGGCGTTCCGGGTGCGCTGGTACTTCCGCGTGAACCTGCGCGAGGTCTACCACCTCTGCGAGCTGCGGACTACTCCCCAGGGACACCCCGACTACCGGTGGGTGGCCCAGGAGATGTTCCGCCGCATCGCCGAAGTCCACCCCCGCCTTGCCAGCTACGCCCGCTTTGTCGACCTCGGGCCGGGCGATGAGCTGGAGCGCCGCCAGTCCGAGCGCCGCCTCGATGAAAAGTTAAGCGCGCTGGATCAGCGCGTGCATTAGGATCACTAGCCACATGTCGACACTTGAAGAAGGGGTGGGAGTCTTGAGCGAGGTTTTGCTGCCGCGGGGGCCCGAAAGGCGCCGCGAAAACGACCGCCGGACCTGGTCGGAGAGAAGGTATGCGGAGAGGAGGGATCCAGAGCGGGCGACCGCCGGCCGCCGTGGGATCTTTCCGTTCGACCGCCGGATCGCCGAGCGTCGCATGCTCGAGCGCCGCGACAACTGGCCTGTCTCGCAAGCTCAGTAACCCCGCGCACCGGCGCTCGCTTTGATCCGGCCCGCTCTGATCGTTCACGGCGGAGCTGGACCAGTACCCGAAGCTGAACGCGACCTCCGGCAGGCGGCGGTCGAGCGTGCCCGCGACGCGGGCTGGTCGGAGATCGGGCGCGGCGCCCTTGTCGCCGCGGTCGCCGCGGTCAGGCTGATGGAGGACGAGCCGCTACTCAACGCAGGCATCGGCGCGTGCCTCAACGTCGACGGCGTGGTCGAGCTCGACGCCGGGGTGATGGAAGGCGGGCAGCTGCGCGCGGGCGGAGTCGCGGGGTTGAAGGAGGTGCGCCACCCGATCGACCTGGCGCTCGAGGTCATGCGCGACGGGCGGCACGTCCTGCTGGCCGGCGAAGGGGCAACGCGATTCGCGCGTGAGCACAGCGTTGAGATGTGCGACCCCTCGATCTTCATTACCGATCGCAAGCGCCAGGAGCTTCTGCACGGCGCGGACACCGTTGGCGCCGTGGCTCGCGACTCGGACGGACACCTCGCCGTCGCGGTCTCCACCGGCGGCATCAACGGCAAGCTCCCCGGGCGCATCGGCGATTCGCCGATTCCGGGCGCGGGGATCTACGCGGACGATCTGTTCGGCGCCGTGTGCGGAACCGGCAAGGGCGAGGCCTTCATCCGTCTCGGCCTGGCAAGGCTGATGGTGGTGGAGCTCCAGCATGGAATGAGCGCCACAGTGGTCGCGAATGGCGCGGTGGCTGTGCTCGGGAAGGCACTGAAAGCTTCCGGCGGCGTGATCGTGATCGCCCGCGTAGGCGTACCCGCAGCCGCCTTCAACACACCGGCGATGCCTTTCGCGGTGGCTCACTGAAATGGGAGATTCCGTAACCACCGGTGAGCTCATTGCGCTCGCGCTGAAGCATGCGGGCGTCAGCCACCTCTTCACGCTGAACGGCGCCCACATCTGGCCGATCCTCATCGGCGCGAACGAACATGGAATCCGGATCATCGACACCCGCCACGAGCAGACCGCGGCGTTTGCGGCCGAAGGCTGGGCGAAGGTGACGCGCCAGATCGGCGTCGCCGCGGTGACGGCCGGACCTGGCGTGACCAACGCCGCGTCGGGAATTGCCCAGGCCCAGGCGGCGGACAGCCCTGTCTTCGTCATCGGGGGTCGCGCGCCAGAAGCGAGATGGGGCATGGGCTCGCTGCAGGAGATGGACCACGTCGCGTTCGTGCAGACCCTCACCAAGAGAGCCGCGACGTTGGCCTCTGCCGAGGACGCCTACCGCACCGCCGCGGAGTTCATGCGTACCGCGCTCAGCGGGCGCACCGGACCGGTGTTCATGGACATCCCGGTCGACACATTCATGATGGGCTCGGCGGATGCGCCCGAAGCCACCGAGCACCTGACGCCCGACCCTGGGCCGCCGCCGGACCTCGACCTCGTCCAGCGCGCCGCAACGCTGATCCGTGAAGCCGAGCGCCCGGCCGTGATCGCGGGCGGCAGCGTGTGGTGGACGCACGCTGAATCCGAGCTCAAAGCCCTGGTCGAAGCGGCACACCTGCCGCTTTCCGTCAACGGCATGGCGCGCGGCATATTGGCTTCAAACCATCCGCTCTTCTTCCCGCGCGCGCGCGGGCCCCTGCTCGGTGAAGCCGACCTCATCCTCGTGGTCGGCGTTCCCCTGGACTTCCGCCTCAACTGGGGCCAGTCTCCCGTCTTCGCGGAAGACGCGCGCCTCATCGTCCTTGACGTCGATGGCCTGCGCAAGCACCGCGAGCCCGAGGTGGCGATATACGGCGACTTGAAGGCAGCGCTCGCGGCGCTGGCCGATGCCGTCGGCGGCACTCCCGAACGCGGTCCGTGGCTGGACAAGCTTCGCGAAGCGCAGGCGTCATCCCGCCGCCGCGACGAGAAGATGACGAGCTCCGACTCGTCGCCCGTGCATCCGGCGCGGCTGATTGCCGAGGTGGATCGGTTCTGCGACCCCGACGCGATCATCGTCGGTGACGGGGGCGACTTCATCTCCTTCGCCGGGCGGCTGATCGAGCGCGACAAGCCGGGCCTGTGGGTCGATCCAGGTCCCTTCGGATGTCTCGGCTCGGGCCCAGGCTACGCGATGGCGGCCAAGCTCGCCTATCCCGACCGGCAGGTGGTGCTGCTCGCCGGCGACGGGGCGTTCGGGTTTTCCGGGATGGAGTTCGACACCATGGTCCGGCACAAAATCCCGGTCGTGTGCGTCGTCGGCAACAACGGCATCTGGGCGCTGGAGAAGCACCCGATGCTGAAGATGCTGGATGTGAGCATCGCGGCCGACCTGGGCCACCGGACGCGGTACGACAAGATGGTCGAAGCCCTCGGAGGGTACGGCGAGATGGTGGATCGCCCGGACCAGATTCGGCCCGCCCTCGAGCGGGCGTTCGCTTCCGGGCTGCCTGCCTGCATCAACGTAATTTGTGATCCAGACGCGGAATATCCGCGATCATCAGTGCTGATGTGAGCGCGATCGAGCTAAAGCACGCCGTCGAGGCTGACGAATGGCGCACCGCCCAGTCTCAGTTCGACACCGCGGCGGAGATCATCAACCTGGAGCCGTGGCTGCGCGAGGTGCTGCGCGAGGTGCAGCGCGAGTTCACGTGCACCTTCCCGGTGAAGATGGACGACGGCCACCTCAGAATCTTCACCGGCTATCGCGTCCAGCACAACATCAACCGCGGACCGGCCAAGGGTGGCATCCGTTATCACCCCGACGTTTCGCTGAACGAGGTCAAGGCGCTCGCCATGTGGATGACGTGGAAGTGCGCCGTGGTGAACATCCCGTTCGGCGGCGCTAAGGGCGGCATCATCGTCAACCCGAAAGTGCTCTCAGTCAACGAGTTGGAGCACATGACGCGCCGCTTCGCGACCGAGATATCGATTCTCATCGGCGCCGACCGCGACATTCCCGCGCCTGATGTCAACACCGACGGTCAGACGATGGCGTGGATCATGGACACGCTCTCGATGCATCTCGGCTACTCGGTTCCGGCGTCGGTGACGGGCAAGCCGATCGAGGTCGGCGGATCGCTAGGCCGCATCGAAGCCACCGGCCGCGGCGTGACCATATGCGCGATGGCAGCGCTCGAGCACCTCAACCGTCTTCCGCACCAGACGAAGGTCGCCGTGCAGGGCTTCGGCAACGTCGGGAGCATCAGCGCGAAGCTGCTCGAGGAGTCGGGCTGCACCGTGGTCGCCGTCTCTGAAGACTACGGAGGCATCTACAACCCACTCGGCCTTTCGATCAAGCGGGTGCTCGAATATCGCGCGCGCGAGAAGACGCTGAAGGGTTTCCCCGGCGCGCAGGAGATCGGCAACCAGGAGGTGCTGACCGTCGACTGCGACCTGCTCGTGCCTGCCGCGATCGGCAATCAGCTCACATCACGCAACGCGCGCGACGTCAAAGCAAAGCTGATCGTCGAGGGCGCCAACGGGCCGACGACACCGGAGGCTGATGCGATCTTCCGCGAGCGCGACATCTTCGTCGTTCCCGACATCCTCGCCAACGCCGGCGGCGTTACCGTGTCGTATTTCGAGTGGGTGCAGGATCTGCAGTCCTTCTTCTGGTCTGAGCACGAGGTCAATCAAAAGCTGAAGGCGATTCTCACAAGGGCGTTTTCGGAAGTCCTCAAGACCAAGCTCGAGCGCAAGCTCGATATGCGCATGGCGGCTTACTGCCGGGCCGTAGCCCGCGTCGCCGGCGCGACCAGGGAGCGAGGGCTTTACCCCTGAGGCGAGCTTTGACCGCGGGAGTTGGCCCTGGCATCGTCCTGGCCGTCTTCGCGATAGTGTTTGCGATTCTCGGGTTGACGCCTTCGCTGTCCTGGATTCCGGAGATCCCGCTCCTCATCATCGCTGGCTCGGTGCCCATCGCATTGCTCTTGGCGACGGGCTACCGCGCGTGGAAGAGTTTCAGGATTACCCAGATGGCTGCGACAGCCGGCGCGGCCGCGGGTGGAATCGGCGGCTGCGCGGGCGGCGTGGCGTACGTGGTCTACGGCAAGCCCGCTCTCAATGGCGTGGTGGGGACGATCGTAGGTATTGCGGCAGGCGTGGCTCTTGGCACGGTCGGCGCGTGGGTGGCGGCCAGAAGGGCCTAAATCTCCCTCGTTCGGAAGCTCCAGATGCTCAGCGCGAGCATCAGCGCGAACCACACCACGACCCAGGCGAGGAACTGGACGGGCGGCGGGTCGGCCGCGAAGAACGGGTTGGCACGAGACGCGGCCCCGAGCGCGCGCATGCTCCCAAGAAAAGCGTCCGGCTCCAGCGCGTAGATCGCGCCTCGCCACAGGCCATCCGTGGGCAGCACCAGGTGGCTGATCACTCCGACATTGGCGACCGCCTGGTTGTTCAGCCCCGCCCCGACGTCGCCGACGACGCCGGCGATCCAACCCATGAGCCAAGCCACGAGCGCTATCACGCCCCCGGTGATGCCGGAAAGCCGCGTCGAGAGGAGCAGTCCGAGCGACAGAAGCGCAAGGCCCTCCATGCCCACGTATAGGACCAGCTGGATCGGGTGCGGAGGCAGGTAGCCGGTCGCCCAATCGACAGCGGCGAGCTCGAGGAATGCGGAGCCGGCGGCGTAGACCGCGATAAGCACAGCAAGGCCGATCCACTTTCCGATCACGACCTCGCTACGGCGCACCGGGCGGGCCAGCATAGAAAGGAGAAGGCCGCTTTCGACCTCGCTCGAGATGAGCGGTCCGGCAACAACTGCCGCGCTCAGCGCCAGCACGCCGCTGTACATGAACACGATGACAATCAGCAGCTGCGACGTGATCAGGGCGACCTGCTCGGGAGGCAGCGGCACGCCGTTGCGCCCGGTCACAGTCGTGATCTTGTTGAAGCCCCAGGCGGAGAAGCCGACCACGATGAGAGTCAGGATCATGAGCGCCAGCAGCAGCCTGCGCCGCGACGCCTCCTGAACGGTCAGTCGGGCGATGACCAGGATCGGCGGCACTAGTTTTCCTCGGCCTCCAGTAGTTGAAGGAAGCGGTCTTCCAGCGTCTGGTGACGCGGGGCCACCTCGTAAACCCGCCCGCCAAGCTCGACGATTGTTGCCACCAGCTCGGGCACTCGTTCGGGCTTGAGATTCGTGAAGGTCAAGTGGTCGCCCTCGTCGTCGATGGTCCCGAAGCCGGACAGCTTGCCCTTTTCCACATCGCCCAGGCCGGTCACCCGCACCTTGACCGCCGACCCGCCCAGCAGCTCGTCCATCGTTCCCGCCGCGATGACGCGGCCGTAATCGACCACCGCGACCCGGTCGCACATCTGCTCGACCTCGCTGAGGAGGTGGGAGTTGAGAAACACCGCGGTGCCGCGGGCGGAAAGGCCGCGAATCACCTCGCGCACATCGTGGCGGCCGACGGGGTCCAGGGCTGAGGTCGGCTCATCGAGGAAGACCAGCTCGGGCTCACCAAGCAGCGCTGCGGCCAGCCCGAGCCTCTGCTGCATGCCCTTCGAGAAGGTGCTCACCCGATCCTCCGCGCGATCGGTCAGGCCGACAGTGTCGAGCGCTGTCGTGATCTCGTCTTTCCAGCTCGACCGCGGCAGCGGCGCCAGCTCGCAATGAAGCGCCAGAACCTCTCGCGCTGAAAGCCAGCCCTGGTACCGGAAGAGCTCAGGCAGGTAGCCGATGTGGCGGCGGGTCTGCAGGTCGCCGATGGGGCGGCCGAGCAGCCAAGCCTCGCCGGACGTCGGTTTGAGGAGGCCGAGCAGCAGCTTGACCGACGTGGTCTTGCCGGCGCCGTTCGGTCCGAGGAATCCGAACACCTCGCCACGAGGCACCGTCATCGACAGGCCGGCAAGTGCCACGGTGCTCCCAAACTTCTTCGAGAGGTTGACCGTCTGGATAGCGGGTGACCCGGCGGCCGGTCCTTGCGGAGCGGCCACCGGGGTTTCTTCTTTTACATCTGCCACGAGGTGCAGGCTATAACGCCTGCTCAGGTCAAATAGTTAGCGATCTTGACCGCGTCATCCTTCTTCACCGTTCCGGCGACCGCGTAGACCACACCGCTCTTCACCCATATCACGCCCGCCCCGACGCCGGTGTTATCGCCGAGCGCGACACCGTTGACATTCTGGACAGGGACCGGAGAAGAGGTGGCGAACTGGATCGGGACCGGGATCACAAGGGTTTTGCTGGGATCGCCGAGGGCTTTGATCGCGTTGGTGAGGTCGGTTGAGATACCGGGCACCGACAGGATGTAGTCCTCGAGCTGCTGCACCGTCACCTGGGTCGAGGTCGCGAGAGGCGCGTTGGAGGCGGCGACGACCAGTTGCGGCAGGCGCATCTGCGCCGCGCCGGCCGTGGCCTGCGTCATATCGCCGTAGATCTCCGCCACGGCGGGTCCAAGCGACACCGTCAGCTTCGCGCCATCCATGCCGGCAGGAAGCGCCGGCAGCATCTTCCCGGCCTTTTCGGCGGCCGCTGCAGCCTTGACCTTGCTGAAGGTGAAGACCGCGACCGCGTTCGGCGTCGCGGCGTACGTCACGGTGGTCGAGACGCCGTCCGGCAGCCAGGTCGCGGTGGGTGGCGTCAAGCCAGAGATTGTCTTGGCTTCGGCGGCGGTGTTGACGATATGCAGGTCCGGCTTGGTCGTCCATGTCAGATCGCCGTACTCGCTGAGCTGGGAGAGAGCCTGCATGTCCGCCACGGTCACCGGGACCGCCGTCACCGTTTGAGGCGTGAAGAGAACGTTGCCGTCCTGGGCGATCGCCGTCACGAGCAAAGCAAGGAGCACACCGGTGGCTGCCGCGAGCAGCAGCATCGGGCGCGCGCTCGGCCGGAACAGCGGCAGCCGGATTCCGAGCCTCGGCCGCGCCGCGGGCGCGGACTGCACCCGCTTGAAGGCGGAGATCACGTCGACCTTGAGCTCTGGAGCGGCCAGCAGGCTCGTGATCGCGCTGGCGTCGCCGGCCACGGTCTTGTACCGGGCCTGGCATTCAGCGCAGGTTTCGAGATGGTGCGCGTCGGCGCCGGCGTGAGCGGCCGGATCGTCAACCATCCGGCGCAGTATTCCCTCAGTTAGATGTGCCACGAACAACCTCCTTGCGCAGCGCGTCTTCCGCGCGTCTTAACAGTGTTCCGACCTGACCAATACCGACGCCGAGCGCCTGGGCGACCTCGGCGTAGCTGAGACCGCTGGCCCGGAGCACGAGGACGGCGGCCGGCCGTGGGGCCAGCCGGGCGAGGGCCTGGCGCACCAGACGCCGGTCCTCGCTTATTTCGAGGAGCTTTTGCGGATCGGCCGTGTGGTCGGTCTCCCCGGGCGCCTCCAACAGCTCGCGACGCTGACGGCGCTTGGCGCCGCGCAGCCGGTTGAGGGCGGCGTGCGCCGCCGCGCGGTGCAGCCATGCGGGCGCGTACTGGGCGCTCGCGGAGTGCAGCCTGTGGAAGTCGATGAAGACCTCCTGAGCCACATCCTCTGCCTCCTGCGGGTCGGCCAGCACCCGGTTCGCGATGCCCGCGACCCGCGGGTATTCGGCGGTGAAAAGGGCTTCAAACGACTTGTCGTCAGATCGCGAAGTTGCCACAGCTCTCACTCCGAGATTCATGCCCACTGATAGACAAGCACCGCCGGAGGCCCGTTTGTGACACGGTCAGGCCGGTTTCTTGCTCTCAGTTGTCTTGCTGTCAGTTGTTTTGCGCCGCACGAGGTGCAGCATCAACTCGCGCAGAAACGGCCCGCCCCAGATTCCGACCGACAGCCCGGCGGCGAAGATCAGCACCGCGTCGATGCTCTGCCGGCCGGTGCTCGTCCAGTAGACGTCCTGCAGGTTGAGCCACAGCGCGAACTCGTCGAGCGTCAGCGCGGCGCCGACGCCGTAGAGGATCGCGCTCACGCCGGCGATCCAGTTGGAACCGGTGCCGACTTCGATCAGCCACAAGTAGCCGACCACCAGGAGCAGCAGGATGCCC
>JALYSJ010000144.1 GCA_030854855.1 Candidatus Dormiibacterota bacterium | reverse complement strand
ACGCTGCCTCGCGTGATGCGGCCGATGGAGATCGGCCCTGTGTAGTCGTCGTAGGCGCGGTTGGCCACCAGCATTTGGAAGCCGCCCTGCTCCGCAACCGGCGCGGGGATGTTGTCGATGATCGTCTTGAACAGCGGTTCCAGATCTGGCCCGAGGTCGTCTGACTTCAGTCCCGCACGGCCTTCCTTGGCGATCGCATAGACGACCGGGGCCTCCAGCTGGTCGGCATCCTCCGCCAGCTCGAGGAACAGGTCGTGCACCTTGTGCAGCGCTTGCGTCGGGTCGGCGTTCTTGCGATCGACCTTGTTGATGACGACGATGATTCGCAGGCCGACTTCGAATGCCTTGCGCAGAACGAAGCGAGTCTGCGGCATGGGCCCTTCTGCGGCGTCGACCAGGAGCAGGCAGCCATCGGCCATGTTAAGGACGCGTTCGACCTCGCCGCCGAAGTCGGCGTGCCCAGGGGTGTCGATGATGTTGATCGTCACGTCGCCGTGGCGGATGGAGGTGTTCTTGGCGAGGATGGTGATGCCCTTCTCGCGCTCCAGTTCGTTCGAATCCATGATCAGAGAGCCGACCTCCTGGTTGTCGCGAAAGGTGTGGCTCTGCTTCAGCAAGGCATCGACCAGCGTCGTCTTGCCGTGGTCAACGTGCGCGATGATCGCCACGTTGCGGATGTCCTTTCGAAGGTTGGTCAGGCTCATGGGATGGCAGCAGGCACTATACGGAGGCGACCGCGAGGTCCGTGCGGCTGAGGGCTAACCCCTGACTCGTGCGGCGCGAAGTGGCGCGCCGATCTCGTTCAAGAAGCCAAGCAGCTCGCGATACGACATGAAGAAGGACGTCTCGTAGTACTCGATCCCCCTCTCTTGGCAGAACTGCCTGATGATCGGCTGCGCGCGGCGCATGTGCAATCGGGGCATACCGGGGAAAAGGTGATGCTCGATCTGGTAGTTGAGCGAGCCAAACCAGAGGTCCGTGATGGGGTGGCCGCGCACGTTGCGTGCCGTCAGCACCTGGGTGCGGACGAAATCGAGCTTGCTTTCGCTGTCCGTCTGGGGCATGCCCTTGTGATTGGGAGCGAACACCGAAGCCATGTACGCACCGCCGACCGCCTTGTGAATCAGCACCACAATCAGCGCCGACCACGGGCCCAGGAAGTACACCATCGCCCCCAGGTACACGACCGCGTGGATGGCGAGAAGGCCGAACTCTAGGCGGCGGTAGCGTGAAGGCTCCTTGATCAGGTACGTCAGCCCGGTGACATGCATGCTCCAGGCCAGCAGAGTCGTCAGCGGGAAGAAGAGGTAGGCCTGGTACATGGCAGCCAGCCTGCCTGCCCCACGGCGCGCGAGCGCCTGCTCTTCGGTGTAAGCGATAGCGCCAACCTTGATGTCCGGGTCCAGGTCCACGTCGTTCGGGTTGCCGTGGTGGCGATTGTGCTTCTGCACCCACCAGCCGTAGCTCATGCCCAGCATCAGGTCCGCCGTGACCAGCCCGACCAACGCGTTCTTTCCGGGCGACGCAAACATCTGGCGGTGCCCTGAGTCGTGCAGCTGAAAGCCGAGCTGCCCGGAGATGATGCCCAGAACCGCCGCGGTAAGCGCCTGCGCCCAGACCGATCCAACCGTGAACAGCACGACGAGGCACACGGTCCACAGGACCATGTTGGTCGTGATGCTGAGCGCGTAGTACCCCGGCCGCTTATCGAGCAAGCCGGCATCCTGGATCCGGCGCTTGAGAACCGCGTAGTCGCGCTCGTTCTTCATGCCGGCCTGGCTGCTGGGGTCTGATTTCTCTGCGAGCAAGATTGCCAACGATAGAGTGTCCAGGTCCCACGGTGCGGGCGCCGGCGTAACAGAATCCATAAAAACGGCACCCGGCACCATGGAGTGCGCTTGGGGCAGCTGGTAGCCAGGCGCCCGCGCTTGCAAAAGGGAGTCGTTTCAGCTTGAATTGACGGGCCGCTGGCTTTGTCGCCTTGGGAGAGGGAGGGACAATGGGGATCTTTCTGGTCTTTCACCAGCAATACGAGCCTGTGCTCGGCAGCATCCTGCTGTCAGCCCTTGTGGCCGGACTTCCGCTCTACGTCCTCTTCGTTCTTCTCGCCCTCCTCCGGCTCCCCGCCTGGATCTGCGCCCTCGCCGCGATGCTCACATCGGCGTTGCTCGCCTGGATCGTGTGGGGCATGCCGTTCGGCATCACGATCGCCACGGCGACAGAGGGCATGGCGTTCGGCCTGTGGCCGATCAGCTGGATCGTCCTGAACGCGGTCTTCTTCCACAACCTGACCGTGGCCAGTGGCGACTTCGACGTCATCAAACGCTCGCTCACCCGCCTGACGTCCGACCGCCGCCTGCAAACGCTT
>JALYSJ010000116.1 GCA_030854855.1 Candidatus Dormiibacterota bacterium | reverse complement strand
TTTCGCGCTGGAGCTCAGCAAGAGCGCTCAGGCGGCGCTGATGAAGCAGCTGGGGATCGATCATCCGCGCACGCTGGCGTTCAATGATGTGGAGGCGGTGCTGGAGGCGTGGGGTTCGCAGTGGCCGGCGTTGCTGAAGCCGGAACAGGGCGGCAGCGGCGCACGCATGCACCTGGTCCACTCGATCAATGAGCTGGAAGCGCTCCTCGAGAGCGAGCCCGGCCTGTGGCTTCCGGACAACCTGCTGCTGCTTCAGGAATACATCGACCATGACCCCGAAAAGGGTGTGGTTCGCCTCGAGTTCCTGGGTGGCGACCTCCTTTACGCGATGCGCGTCATCTCGCACGGCCGGTTCAACCTGTGCCCCTCCGTGGTGTGCAATCCACTCGACGGGTCGATCTCCGAAGAGGCCGCTTGCGAGGTGCCGGCTGGGCCGCCGGTCGAGTTCTACGCCTACCCGGATGTGCCGGCGGACGCGGTCGCGACAGGCCGCCGGATCTTCGCCGCCGCTGGGCTCGACGTCGGAGGCATCGAATACGTGGAGGCGGCGGATGGACGGCGCGTCTTCTACGACATCAACGCCAACTCGAACCTGCGCGAGCCGGTGGCCCGTGAATTCGGCGGATTCGACCCCTTCGACCGTGTCGCGGAATACCTGAGATCACAGCTCCGGAAGGTCGTGGCTGTCGCTTCGGCCGGCGCGCGCTAGCTCTCGCCCACGGAAGCCTCGCTAGGCGGTGGAGCGAATGCCAAGCAGCCGGATGGCGTTGCCGGCGTACACGGCGGACAGTTCAGTCTGCGATAGCCCGGAAGAGTCGATGTCCTCGATCGTGGCCGCAACTCTATAACCGTTCATAGACAAAGACGCGAGTCGTTTCTCCCTCGATAGATTGAGGTTATCTCCTGCTCCGTTCATATCGAGAGCCGCGGTCGACCATCCCTGCGCTCTGGGGGCGGCTAATGTTTGCTTCGACGATGAGCAGCCCGCCGCAGCCGCTGCTTTCAGACGTGCGGATAGTGGCTCTGGAGCAAGCGGTATCAGCGCCCTTGTGCACGCGTCACCTCGCTGACCTGGGCGCCGATGTGATCAAGCTCGAACGGCCAGGGGTCGGCGACTTCGCGCGCGGTTACGACTCGGTCGTCGACGGCCAATCCGCGCATTTCGTCTGGCTCAATCGCGGCAAGCGCAGCGTGGAGCTTGACCTGGGAACGCCGGCCGGCGCGGAGATCATGTCCGCGTTGCTGGGCAGGGCTGACGTCTTCGTCCACAACCTCGGCCCGGGTGCCGTCGACCGGCTCGGATTCGGCTGGGAACGGACGCACGCCCGCTGGCCCTCGCTGATCAGCTGCGCGATCTCCGGTTACGGACCTGACGGCCCATACAGCGAGCGGAAGGCATTCGACCTTCTGCTGCAGGGTGAGGCCGGCGTGCTCGCGGTGACCGGCACAGCGGATGAACCGGCCAAGGTCGGGGTCTCGATCGCCGACATCTGCTCGGGCATGTACGCCCTGTCTGCGATCATCGCCGCCCTCTATGACCGTCAGCGGACCAAGGAAGGCAGGCAGATCGAGATTTCGATGTTCGACTCGCTCGTCGAATGGATGTCGGTTCCCGTCTACTACCAGCTCTACACCGGGCAAGCCCCGCTTCGCGAGGGCATGCGCCACAGCGTGATCGCACCCTACGGCCCCTTTCGCGCACGCGGCGGCGGACTTGTCAATCTTGCCGTGCAGAACGAGGCTCAATGGCGGAGGCTGTGCGAACAGGTGCTGGAGCTTCCCGAGCTGGTTTCCGATCCGCGGTTTGCCGGCAACGAGCTGCGCGTTCGCAACCGGCTGGAGCTCGAGCCTCTTATCGAGGGCGTCCTTTTGCGCTGGACATCGTCGGAGACCGAGAAAAGGCTGGCCGCGGCCGATATCCCGTACGGTCATGTCAACACAGTGGCCGAGCTCGTCGATCACCCGCAGCTCGCGGCCAGGCACCGCTGGCTCGAGGTGGATGGTGAAACAGGGCCGATCCGCGCGCTGGCCCACCCCTTCAACATAGTCGGGCTGGTTCAAGCGCGGGGCGCGGTGCCGCGTCTCGGCGAGCACACATCTGAGGTGATGGCAGAGCTCGGTATCGAGATGAGAAGCTAGGGCCCGGGGAAAACAACCGCATAGCGCCCCGTCACCTGACGGCCTTTCAGCCTTCCCATCGCCGAGTTGATCCCCTCAAGCGAAAGATAGTTGGCGGCGGTCAACCCCTGCCCACGAACGGCATCTTGGTCGCCATCACTGTCATGAACTGAACATTTGCCTCCAGCGGGAGGCTCGCCATATACAGGACCGCCCGCGCGACGTGCTCGAGCTCCATGCGCGGCTCGACGGCGATCTCTCCGCTCGCTTGCTGGACGCCCTGCACCATGCCCGCGGTCATCTCGGTGGCGGCGTTGCCGATGTCAATTTGACCGCAGGCGATGTCATACCGGCGGCAGTCGAGCGCGGTCGACTTCGTCAGGCCTGTGATCGCGTGCTTGGTCGCGGTGTAAGGAGCAGAGTTCGGCCGTGGAGCATGCGCGGATATCGAGCCGTTGTTGACGATCCGCCCGCCGCGAGGCTGCTGGTTCTTCATGACCTTGATCGCCTCTTGCGTGCAGAGGAATGCGCCGGTGAGGTTGGCGCCGACCACGGACTTCCATTGTTCGTAAGTGATCTCTTCCAGCGGCACTGGCGGAGCGCCCATCCCCGCGTTGTTGAAGAGGAGGTCCAGACGCCCGAACGTGTCGACGGTCTTGGCGAACAGAGCCATCACGGAATGCGGGTCGGCGACATCGGCCTGAACGGCGAGCATTCGCGCGCCCAGCTTCGACCCCTCCGCCGCCGTGGCCTCCAGAGGTTCTTTGCGGCGGCCGGCCACGACCACTGAATACCCTTCGCCCGCCAGGGCAAGAGCCACGGCTCTCCCAATGCCGGTTCCGCCGCCGGTGACGACAGCAACCTTGGTCATCGAACCCATGCCCATATCCTCCTGTCGTTTCTTGCCGCCAGCGTACCCCGCGGCGTGCTAGCCTGACCGCCGGTGCCAGCCCGCATCGTCTGCTTGTCTCCTTACTCGAAAAAGCAGGTAGAAGACCTCTTCGCCGGCCGTCATGCCGTCGACGTGGTGACCGTCCCCGACCCACCTGCAACAGACGCGGTGCTGCGGGAATGCTCTCAGGCCGAGCTCGTCATCGCCGACAAGCGGCACGCCCACAAATTGCCTCGCGAGGTCCTGGAGCAGATGACACGCTGCCTTCTGATCCAGATGCCGGCGGTCGGCTACGACGTGATCGATCACCGCGCCGCGGCGGAGTTCGGAATCGCCGTCGCCAACGCCGCCGGCTACAACCGGGACGCGGTGGCCGACTGGACGGTCATGGCCATCCTGAACCTCGTCCGGCGTGGCGCCTGGGGCGACCGCCGCATGCGTGAGGGCGACTGGCCCAAGAAAGACATGATGGGGCGTGAGCTGGGCGCCCTTACGGTCGGCATCGTGGGGTTGGGCAATGTGGGCTCAGCCCTGGCCACTCGCCTGCTCGCCTTCGGGTCGCGCGTGGTTTACGCGGACATAATCGAAAGGAGCTTCGGCGGCGTGGAGCGAATGCAGTTCGAACAGCTGCTGGCGGTCGCCGATGTCGTGTGTATTCACGTACCCCTGGACCAGGAGACCCATCACCTCATCGACGCCAAGGCGCTGCATCGAATGAAGAAGGGCGCGATCCTGATCAACGCCGCGCGCGGGCCCCTGGTGGATGAGAAAGCGCTCATCGCCGACCTTGAGATTGGGCACCTGGGCGGAGCAGGGTTGGACGTCTTCGAGCAGGAGCCGACGGGGGCGGACGATCCGCTTCGGAGGATGGAAAACGTCTTCTTGTCGCCGCATATTGGAGGCGCCGCGGTGGAGGCGGAGGCGCGGGCGCTGGAAGTGGTGCGCGACAACCTGACCCGGGTGCTGGACGGCGAGGAACCGGCCAATGTGGTGAACGGGGTCAGGCTGGGAGCGCGACTCAGGCGGTGACTCTGCGCGAGCTGTGGGAGCGAGGCGATCCAACGCTCGGCGGTTGGTGCGTGATACCAAGCCCGTTCGCGGCGGAGCTGATGGGCCGCGCGGGTTTCGACTGGATCTGCATCGACACGCAGCACGGTGTGATCGGGTACGACCAGATGCTGCTCATGCTGCAGGCTCTGTCTGCGACGGGGACGCCCGCCTTCGTGCGGGTGCCATGGAACCAGCCGGCCGACATCATGAAGGCGCTTGACGCAGGCGCCCAGGGTGTGATCGTGCCAATGGTCAACTCGAAAGAGGACGCGGCCGCGGCGGCCGGTGCGTGCCGCTATCCGCCCCAGGGCTACCGCTCGTGGGGTCCGACGCGGGCGGCGATGCAGGTCACGGGGTTCGGACCAGACAGCGCCAACCGCGCTGTGGTCTGCATCGTCATGATCGAGACGGTCGAGGGGATGGCCAACCTTGACGAGATCCTGGCAGTGCCAGGCGTGGACGGCGTGTACGTCGGGCCTAACGACCTTGCCGTCACACATGGGATGAAGCCCGACGCGACCGCCAGCGAGCCCCAGCACCGACGCCTGATCGAGACGATCCTGCAAGCGTGCCAGCGCCGAGGCCTGATTGCGGGCATCCACTGCTCCGGGCCGGACACGGCAATTCGCTGGCGCGAATCGGGCTTTCGGATGCTCAACGTCGATAGCGACTCTGTCTTCCTGCAAGGCGGAGCCGCCCGAGTGCTGGAAGCGCTGCGCGGCGTCAAACGCGAGGTCGCGAAAACTGGCTACTGACGCCCCGCTGGATCCAGCCGTCCTCGAGGCCCTGAAGCGTTACGACTCTCCCACCCTGAGCAACGCGATCGAGACGTTTGACATCCGGCCGCGGGACGAGGGCTACATGTCGATGGAAATTCGCTGCATCTTTCCCGAGCTCGGGCCGATGGTGGGCTACGCAGTGACCGGAACGATCCGCGCACGAGGAAAACCGAAGCACGACCAGACGGCTCTTTACCAGCACGTGCGCGAGGTGTCAGGCCCGCGCGTGGTGGTGGTGCAGGACCAGGACGATCCCCCAGGCCTCGGGTCGTTGTGGGGCGAGGTGAACGCCACGATCTTCGGAGCGTTGGGATGTGTCGGATGCGTGACCGACGGCTGCGTCCGCGACCTGAAGGAGGCGCGCGCGATGGGCTTCCACTTCTTCGCCCGCGGGCCAGGGGTCTCACATGCTTACGTGCGGGTGGAGTCGGCCGGCCGGCCGGTGACTGTAGGCGGGCTGCGCGTCAGCCCGGGCGACCTCATCCACGCCGACCAGCATGGCGTGCTGCTGATCCCGCGCGGCGTGGCGGGCGAGCTGCCCGCGGCAGCCGAACGAGTCATCGCCACCGAGCACAGCCTGCTGCGCTGGGTGCGCTCGCCGGAGTTCGACGCCGACGAGCTGATCCAGAGGCGCCGCGTCAAGCACTGACGCCGGCGTCTAGAAGACTGCTTTCTCCGTCTCGGCGTCGAAGAGGTGCAGCCGCCGCATGTTGATCCCCATGCGCCCGGTGTCGCCCAGGGTGACCTTGAGGTGAGGATCGACGCGCGCGGTGATGTCGTCCGAACCCACCTTGCCGTAGAGGAACTGGTCGGAGCCCAGGACCTCCAGCACCTCGACCTTGAGGTCGATTGCCGGGCCGTCGTCGGAGACGTTTGGTAGGAAGTACTCCGGCCGGACGCCCAGGACGCCCCGCTCAAGGCCTGGTGCTTTCGGCAGGGCGAGCTCGAAGCCTGAGGCCTTGGCTTGGCTGTTCGAGATCGTGACCGGCACGAAGTTCATACGCGGGCTGCCGATGAAACCCGCTACATACATGTTCATGGGTTGGTCGTAGATCTCGCGAGGTGGCGCCACCTGCTGCAGCACGCCGTCCTTCATGACCGCAATCCGGTCGCCCATGGTCATCGCCTCGACCTGGTCGTGCGTGACATAGATAAAGGTGGTGCCAAGGCGCTGGTGCATCTTCTGCAGCTCGATCCGGGTCTGCACGCGGAGCATCGCATCCAGGTTGGACAGCGGCTCGTCCAGCAGGAACACGCGCGGCTGGCGGACGATCGCGCGCCCAAGTGCGACGCGCTGCCGCTGGCCGCCCGATAGCTGACGGGGCTTGCGGGCGAGCAGGCTGTCCAGCTGGAGGATGCGGGCCGCCTCTGTGACCCTCGTCTCGATCTCCGACCTGGGAGACCCCCGCATCTTGAGGCCGAAGCCCATGTTGTCGTAGACGGTCATGTGCGGGTAGAGCGCGTACGACTGGAAGACCATCGCGAGGTCTCGGTCGCGGGCGGGCATCTTGTTGACCACCTCGTCGTCGATCTTGATCTCGCCTGAGGTGATCTCCTCGAGGCCGGCCAACATTCGCAGGGCGGTTGACTTGCCGCAGCCTGAGGGCCCGACCAGGACCATGAACTCCTTGTCCTTGACATGAAGCGAGAGCTCGTCGACCGCGACGGTCTCC
>JALYSJ010000100.1 GCA_030854855.1 Candidatus Dormiibacterota bacterium | reverse complement strand
GCGGTGACCAACGACCCAGATTCGAGGTTGGCCCACGCGGCCGAGCTGGTACTGCCGTTGGGGGCTGGGCCTGAGCTCAGCATCCCCGCCTCCAAAACCTACATCGCCAGCCTGCTGGCGCTCGCGCTCATCTCGCAGGCCTTGGATCCCGATCCCTCTTTCGAGGCCGCTCTCGGTCAGGTACCGCCGGCGCTGGCCGCCGCTCTCGAGCAGGATGCAGAGCTGGACCGCCTGGTTCCCGCGCTGCTGGGACCGCGCGCCGTCGTCCTTGGCCGGGGGTTCAACTTCTCGACTGCTGAGGAGATCGCGCTCAAACTCGCCGAAACCAGCTACGTGCTTGCCCGCGCCTGGTCGGTCGCGGACTTCGAGCATGGCCCCATCGCGGTGGTCGAACCTGGGTTCCCGATCGTGCTCGTGGACGGGCGTGGGCAGATGTCAAGCGACATGGAGTCGATCTCGCGGCGCCTGACCGAACAGGGTTGCCGCGTGGTCAGGCTGCTCGATGGAACCGGGGACCTGGGCGATCCGGGCGCGACGGTTAGCGTCGACTCTGGCTTGCCTGAGGAGCTGACCCCGCTGACCCTGGCGGTGTTGGGGCAGCTGCTGGCCCATCGAGTTGCGGGCGCCCGGGGAATCGACCCCGACCGACCGAGAACGCTTAACAAGGTGACCCGTACCTGGTGAGCGAAGGCAGCCGGGCGTTATCCCGGTGAAGAAATGGCCAAGGTAGAGCGGTACGGCCCCGGTGACGAGGCGAAAGATTTCGTTCCCGGCGATTTCATCCTCTCCCATCGCCATCACGTCATCGCCGCGCTCATCAGCCTGGCGCAGAAACGGCGGCTCAGGGGCGCCGACGCCGTCTACTCACACTGGAGCCATGCGGCGCTGATCGCCGAGAAGGACGGCACCCTCGTCGAGGCCGAGATCATGGGCGTGAAACTCAACCCGATTTCGAAGTATCGTGACGACGAGTACCACCTGGTCCGCCTGGGTGCAGAATTTTCCTCCGAAGGCAGAGAGCGCTCTGTCGCCTTCGCCAGGACTCAAGTCGGTCTGGGATTCGGCTTCCTCGACATGTTCGGGGCGATTCTCTATTTGCTCTTCGGCTGGCCGTTGAGGCTCGTCCGCCGGAATCACGAGATCTGTTCCAGCCTCGTGGTGCGCGCGCTGCAAGCGGGGGGCTTGGTACCCGAGCTCGACCCCGCCCTGACGCTGCCCGCCGACCTCGCGAAGTTGTTCGACATCCGCCCATAGATGGAGGAATCAGGATGGCCAAAGTAATCGATCGCGCGACGGTTCAGGAGCTCGTCAACGAGGGCGCGCAGCTCGTTGAGGTGCTCCCGGCGAAGGAGTATGCGGAGGATCACCTTCCGGGGGCGGTGAACCATCCGCTGCGACAGCTGGACAAAGAGGCCGGCCAGATCGACCGGCAGCGGCCGGTGATCGTCTACTGCTGGGACTCAGCTTGAGACATGGCGCCCAGGGCCGCGGCGCGGCTCGAAAGTCTCGGTTTCGAAAAGGTCTTTGAGTACAAGGCTGGCAAGCTGGACTGGCTGGCCGCCGGCCTTCCGACGGAAGGCACAAACTCGGAGTGCCCACGCGCGGGGGATGCATCGCGCAAGGACGTGCTCGTCAGCGGCCTGACGGACCGGTTAGGTGAGGTGGCCGAGCGCGCCAGAAAAACCAGGAGGGACGTGGTGGTGGTCGTCGACGCCGAGCGCGTCGTATTGGGTCTGCTGAGGTCAAAAGAGCTTGCCCTGGACCCTGAGCTCGTCGTCGAAGAGGCCATGCGTCCCGGGCCCAGCACCTTCCGTCCTTACGTTTCGATAAACGAGATGGCCGATTACATGGTCGAGCATCGCCTGGACAGCTCTCCGATCACAACGTCGGACGGAAAGCTGGTCGGCGTTCTGTTCACGTCGGATGCCCTCCGGCTTGCGGGTAGCCCGACGGCCTGCGTGCGCAAATTGATCACGCCCTGACGCGCCACCTTCGTTCGCGTTCAGTGGCGCCTGCGCAGGAGGCGGATCCCATGAGTACGAGGCCGCACGTATGACCGCTGTATGGGTGCGCCGGGCAGTCTGCGCACGGGGTGGCCATATCGCTTAGAAAGCGCCATCCCCACCGGTTCCCTGAGTTCTCGCTTCGTTAATGTGTGGAGAAGTGACTGTTCACGAGATCGGCGTGGTAGGGCTGGCGACGATGGGCCAGAACCTAGCACGGAACCTGGCCTCGCACGGCGTGCGCGTGGCCATCTATAACCGAACCCGCCAGCGCACTGACGAATTCATGGCCGCCCACTCGGGTGAGGGCGACTTCGAGCCGGCCGGCTCGTTGGAGGAGCTCGCAAAGATCCTCAAGCCTCCACGCGCGGTCCTGCTCATGGTGAAAGCCGGATCACCTGTCGACGAGGCGATCGATTCGCTCCTGAGGGTGCTGGATCGAGGTGACACGATCATCGATGGCGGCAACTCTCTGTTTCACGACACCCGGCGGCGCGCGGCCGCCGCGGAGTCGGCGGGCTTCGGGTTCATCGGGGCTGGGATTTCGGGTGGGGAGGAGGGCGCGCTGCGCGGCCCGAGCATCATGCCGGGCGGCACTCGCCAGTCTTATCAACGCGTCGCCGAGATGCTGATAGCGATCTCCGCAAAGGTCGAGGGCGTCCCGTGCTGCACCTACATCGGACCGGACGGAGCGGGCCACTTCGTGAAGATGGTTCACAACGGGATCGAGTACGCGGACATCCAGCTCATCGCCGAGACCTACGACTTACTTCGTCAGGCGCTTGGTTTGACCCCAGCCGAGCTTGCGTCTGTGTTTCGGGAATGGAACGAAGGTGAGCTCCAGTCGTATCTGATCGAGATCACCGCCAACGTGCTTGCCAAGCGGGACGACGGCACTCAGTCGGCGCTGGTAGACGCCATCGAGGACAGAGCTGAGCAAAAGGGGACCGGTCGTTGGACCAGCGAGTCGGCCCTGGAGCTTGGCGTGCCGCTGACCGGCATTACCGAAGCCGTGTTCGCGCGCATGCTGTCGAGCCAGAAAGCAGACCGAGTCAAGGCAGCATCAGTGCTGGCAGGCCCGAAATCGGCGGAAGGGGTCAGATCCAGCGGGTCCGACTCGCGATTGGTCAACGATGTTCGCGCCGCGCTCTATGCCTCGAAGATCGTGGCTTATGCCCAGGGTTTCGAGCACCTGCGTGCGGGCTCGCGAGAGTACGGATGGAATCTCGATCTCGGCGCGCTCGCGACGATCTGGCGGGGCGGTTGCATCATCCGCGCGCGGTTCCTCGACCGCATCAAGGACGCCTACGCTGAAGCGCCCGAACTGCCGAATCTCATGCTCGCCCCGTTCTTCCAGGAGGCACTTGCGTCCGCCCAGGAATCATGGCGTTCCGTTGTCAAGCTGGCAGTCGACCAGGGAGTGCCGATTCCCGCTTTCGCGTCGTCCCTCGCTTACTACGACGGCTACCGCCGCGCGCGGGGGCCGGCAAATCTCATTCAGGGGCTGCGCGACTACTTCGGCGCCCACTCGTATCACAGGGTCGATCGCGCCGGCGCGTTCCACACACGCTGGGCGCAGGACGGAACCGAAATCCAGGTCGACTAGTGGACCGTACCGGCCGTAACAGGAGCATCCGACGTCCCAGGCGGCCGGGCGCCCTTCGGGCGCTGCTGGCGGCGTTGCGGGGCCCGGCGCGCGTCGTCACCCACCTTTAGGTGGGATCCCCCTTGCGCCACCCGCGCCTTGGCACCGACCGCCTGGAACGCCGGTCTTCGAGCCTGCTGCCTGCTCCAGTTCCGACCGTTACAGTCCACTAACGCCGGCGCGACACGTTCTGTTTCAGCAATGCGATGACAGCGGCTTCCTCAGCTTTGAGGTTGCGGTGCGCCCTCCCGTCTACCAGGCTCAGCACGCTCTCGAGCGATCCCTCCATGTATGTGTCGATCACCGCCGGGTGTACGTACGAGCGGCGGCACACCGCTCGCGTGTGTCCCAGCCTGCGTGCCACGCTGTCGATGGCGGCCACCACGTTGTGCTTGGCCTCCGTATCTGATTCGAAGCTCACGACGTCGCGCAGCGCGGACGCCGCCAGGACCGTGGCGCCCCACGTGCGAAAGTCCTTCGCCGTGTAGTCCTCGCCGCTGGTTTCGCGCAAGTACTGGTTGACGTCGTCCGACGTGACGGTGCGGCGATCGCCCGCGGGATCGATGTACTGGAACAGCATCTGTCCAGGCAGTTCTTCACACCGCTTCACGACGCTCGCGACGCGGCGATTGGTGATGCCGACCTCGACCTCGCTGCCGCTCTTGCCCTTGAACAGGAAACGGACGGTCGCTCCCTTGACCTTCACGTGCCGGTCGCGCAGCGTGGTGAGACCGAAGGATCCGTTCTGCCGCGCGTACTCCTCGTTGCCGATCCGCGCGAAGGTCATCTCGAGCAATCTGACGATGGTCGCGACAACCTTCTCGCGCGGCAGGCCCTGCTGCCGCAGGTCACGTGTCACCCGCCGCCGGATTCTCGGCAGAGCGCGGGCGAAGCCGAGGAGGCGTGCGAACTTGTCGGCGTCGCGAATCTTGTGCCACCGCGCGTGGTAGCGGTTCTGCTTCCGTCCCCGGGCGTCACGACCAGTCGCCTGCAGGTGGCCCCGCGTCTTCGTGCTGATCCAGACGTCCTTCCAGGCGGGTGGTACGGCGAGGTTGGAAATCCGATCCAGCGTGTCCGCGTCGGTCACGCGCTTGCCATGCGCGTCGAAATAGGCGAATTTCCGGCCCTTGCGGACGCGGCGAATCCCAGGTTCGAAGTCCGAGGCGTAGACGAGCCCGGCATCCCGGGCGGCTTCGGCAGCCGAGTCAGGCGTCAGGCCGCGCTGGGTGGTGTCGCTCCGGGTCCGCCCCACGTCGGCTGGCATGGCATCGATAGATTGCGCTTCCGGGCCCAGATCAGGGCGATCAATTGCTCGCGGGGAGTCAGAGCGTCACACCGAACGCCCAGCGCCCAGAGGTCCGCGCTGAACGGACGGGCCGCCTGTTGCAGCAGCTGGCCAAGTTGGGTCAGCATCGGCTCGCGCTCGCTCATCACCCAGAAAACGCGCGGGAAAGCTCGCCTACCGGCTGGCGGGCGCTTCCAGTAGCTCCCGGGTCTCGACGAATGCTTCGACTGCCCGCACGAGATCCACTCTCGAGTGCGCCGCCGAAACTTGAGTCCTGATGCGCGCCTTGCCTTGAGGGACGACGGGGTACGAAAAGCCGACTACGTAGACCCCTTTCTCGAGCATGAGCTGCGCCATCCGGGTTGCCAGAGCCGCGTCCCCAACCATCACCGGGACGATTGGGTGCTCGCCGGGCAGGATGTCGAAACCGACCTGGGTCATTTGCTGCCGGAAGAACGCGGTGTTTTCCCGGAGCCGCTGGCGCAGGTCGCCCGCCGATCGGATCAGCTCCAGCACCTTGAGGCTCGCTGCCGCGATCGAGGGCGCGACCGAGTTGGAGAACAGATAAGGACGCGAGCGTTGCCGAAGCATCGCGACGATTTCCTTCCGCCCTGACACATAGCCTCCGCTGGCGCCTCCCAGTGCTTTTCCCAGGGTCCCGGTGATGGCGTCGATCCGGCCCATGACGCCGTGGTGCTCATGCGTGCCGCGGCCATTGGCGCCCATGAAGCCCACGGCGTGCGAGTCGTCGACCATCACCAGAGCGTCGTGGCGCTCGGCGAGCTCGCAGATCTCGGGCAACGGAGCGAGGTAGCCGTCCATCGAGAAGA
>JALYSJ010000090.1 GCA_030854855.1 Candidatus Dormiibacterota bacterium | reverse complement strand
GGGGTCTTCGGCCGCCAGGAGAAGGTGATTCCGATCGATCGCATCCAGGACTGCACCACCAAGATGTCGCTGCTGGGACGGATGCTTGGCTACGGCCGGGTCGAGATAGACGCGGCAGGGGCACAGGGTGCCGAGGTGCTCGAGCATCTGCCCAACCCAGGCAATTTCCGGGATCAGGTCTTTATGCAGTCCGAGAAGCGTCGGGGTGGCGGGCCCGTGGCATCGCCGATGCCCGCCAACCCGAGCGGCGTCTGAGCACGTCATCTGACTCGTCGCCCTTTAGCGCTCCTCGGTTTCATGGGTTCAGGCAAGAGCGTCGTTGGGGCCCTCGTTGCGAAACGAGCCAACGTGCCGTTTCACGACCTCGACCGGATGATCGAGCACGAGGCTGGGATGACGATCGCTGAGATCTTCGCCAGCTCGGGCGAGGCGGAGTTTCGCAACCTCGAGAGCCGGATCCTCCCGCGTGCGCTCGAGCCTGGCGCCGTGGTTGCGCTCGGCGGCGGCACGGTGGTCAACGACGCGAACTGGCGGCTGGTGGCAGATCGCGCCGCCACGATCTACCTCGAGCTCCCATTTGCAACCATGTGGGGAAGGATCAGCAACCAACCGGGCAGGCCCCTTGCTTCCGATCGTTCAATGGCGGAGGTGAAAGCCTTCTACGAAGCTAGGCGACCGCGGTATGAGCAGGCGTTGCATCGGGTCGATGGCGATCGCCCACCGACTCTCGTCGCCGATGAGGTGATCAAGCTTTGGTCCGCCTGATCCTCGATTCCTCGACCGGGAGCTATCCGGTCGTGATTGGGAGCAACATCCATCGTGAGCTGCGAAGCGTCGTGTCTCGGCTCGACCCGACCGGCGTCGCGATCATCACCGACTCCAACGTCAGGCCCTGGGCCCAAAAGGTCGCCAAGTCGATCAAGCGGTCCGGTCTGAAGACTGCGATCCACGTCATCCCGGCGGGCGAACGCTCGAAGTCGATGAAGCAGCTCCAGGAAGTCCTCGCTTTCCTCGAGCGCCAGCGGATCGATCGAGGCGGCTGTGTGATCGCGGTCGGAGGCGGCACGGTCGGAGACCTCGCGGGATTTGCGGCTGCCGTCTGGCAGCGTGGCGTTCGCTTGGTCGGCGTGCCGACGACGCTCCTGGCGATGGTCGACTCGAGCATCGGCGGCAAGACCGGCATCAACGGGACGCGATCGAAGAATGCGGTCGGGGCCTTCTGGCAGCCGTCGGCGGTGATAGCCGACCTCGCATGCATCGACACTCTGCCGAGGCTGAGCTATCGGGAGGCGTTTGCGGAGGTTGTAAAGTACGCCGTTGCCATGGACCGAGGCCTTTTCGAGCTTCTTCAGAAGGAGCGCACGCGGCTGCTCGAAGGCGACCGCGCAATGCTCGAGAGAGTGGTCTTTCGCTGCGTCGCGGCCAAGGCGCTGATCGTCGCGAAGGACGAGCGCGAGAAGGGACCGCGCGCCTTGCTCAATTACGGCCACACCGCGGGCCACGCGCTGGAGGCCGCCAGCGGATTCCGCGTTTCACACGGTCGTGCTGTCGCATTCGGGATGCGAGTCGCGGCGCAGATCGCGCTGTCGATGGAGCTGTGCGGCAAGCGGCTGGTCGAGTCCCAGGACGAGCTGCTGACCGCCTATGGGTTGCCCGAAAGAGCGCCCAGCGTCGACCCGGCCCGCCTCCTGGCAGCGATCTCTCGGGACAAGAAGGCGCGCCGCGGCAAGGTCGCGTGGGTCATGCCGCGCCGGCTCGGTCACGCCGACTACGGGCACGCGGTACCTTCGGCTCTCGTGCGGCGGATCGTGACGCGAGCGCTTGCATGAAAAGAATCGTTGTCGTCAACGGTCCCAACTTGAATTTGTTGGGAAAACGTGAACCGCACATCTACGGGACGCGCACGCTTGCCGACCTGGTCAAGGATGTACGCGCAAAGGCGCGCGAGCTCGGCGTGACGGTGACCGTGTTCCAGAGCAACGACGAGGGCGAGATCATCGACTTCCTGCAAAAGGAAGCGCCGGGCGCGCTCGGAATCGTGATCAATCCCGCGGCGTTGTCGCACTACTCGCTCGCCCTGTACGACTGCCTTCAGGCGATGAACGTCCCCACCGTCGAGGTCCACCTCTCGAACATCCACGCGCGCGAAGAGTTCCGGTCGAAGAGCGTGACGGCGCGTGCCGCCCGCGGTGTGATCATGGGTCTGGGGTTTGCTGGTTACGGAATGGCCATGGAGTATCTGGCAAAGAAACAATGATCTCGAGCAATGACTTTCGCCCGGGAATGATGTTCGAGATGGATGGACAGCTGCTGTCCGTTGTTAACACCGAGCACATCAAGCTGGCCCGCGCCGGCGCGGTCATCAAGACGAAGCTGCGGAATGTCCTGACGGGCTCGATCTTCGACCAGAGCTTCCGCAGCGGCGAGAAGTTCAAGATCGGGCGTATAGAGAGCAGCGAGGCGACGTACCTGTACGCCGACGGCTCACATCACTACTTCATGGACACTCAGACCTACGACCAGGTGCCCGTGGACGAGGACATGCTCGAGTCGGTGCTCCCGCTCCTCAAGGAGGGAAGCACTGTTTTCCTCCAGCGTTACCAGGACCGGCTGATCGGCGTCGAGCTGCCGATCAACGTTGAACTGTCTGTTACGTCAACGGATCCGGGATTCAAGGGCGACACGGTTTCGGGGGGAACGAAGCCTGCGAGGCTCGAGACGGGGGCGACGATCCAGGTTCCGCTCTTCATCCAGACCGGCGACGTGATTCGCGTGGACACGCGAGACCACACCTACATGGAGCGCGCCTAGCAACAAGCCCGCCTCGGGTATTTCCACCGCTGAAAGGGCGAAGCGGCGGGCGCAGGCGGTAAAGTGGCCCAGATGAGTGAAAACGGCTCGCTGGGGGCGGTCCGCGTGGCCAACGAGGTCATCGCCAGCATCGCGGCGCTGGCTGCGAACGAAGTCGAGGGCGTCGAGGGGATGGACGAGGCCGCGGCGCGACATTTTGGCGACTGGGTACGCCGCCAGTCCGCTCACCGCGGCGTGCGCGTGCACATCGAGACCGACCGTTCGATCCACCTCGAGATATTCATCACCGTCGCCTCGGAGGCGAAGCTTGCCGACGTCGCCGCCTCGGTCCAGGCCAACGTGGTCGAAGCGACCGAGCGAATGCTCGGCCTGGAAGTGGGGGAGGTCAACGTCTTCGTCTCGAGCGTCGCCTTCGCCAACTAGACACCAAGTGTCCCGATCCGGAGGTCCGCAGCATATTCGCGACATGGACGGCCGGAGCCAAGGAAAGGGTGGCGCTAGTAGGCGCGCATCCGTGGAAAACCTTTGGGGTCCCCGCGCCGTGGTTGCGCGGGGACAGCCCGGGCCCCTTGACGCAGGCTTCGGCGCCGAAGGCGCCCGGCCGTCCAGGGCGACGAAGATGCCAGGAACTTCCGGAGCGGGACACTGATGGGGAAGAGGCACCAGGCGAGGGAGCTCGCGCTCAAAACGCTGTTTCAGCTCGAAGCCGCGGACGATGACGCCGAAGAGGTATTGCGGTATCACGCTGTCGAGGGCGCCGCGACACCTGACGTCGCAACCTTCGCGCTCCAGCTTGTCAACGGGGTGATTGCAAACCGGGAGAGGCTCGACTCGATGTTGAGCGAAGCCTCGGATCACTGGAAGCTCGACCAGATGGCCAAGGTTGACCGCATCATTCTTCGCATCGCGGTCTACGAGATCGCGATCGACCGGCGCGTGCCTACCAAAGCCGCCATCAACGAGTCGATCGAGCTCGCCAAGACATTCTCGGGAGAGGAGGCAGGCCGCTTCGTGAACGGTATCCTCGGCCGCGTCGCCGCGACGGTACCGTGACGGGTCGTCCAGTCGAGGACCCGCCTTTCGAGGTGCTGTTGGCTGATCTCGAGAAGACCATCGCGGAGCTGGCCAGTGGCACGGCTCCCCTCGAGGAGCTTGTCGCCGCGCACCAACGCGCTGTCCGCCTCCTCGCCGAGGCTCAGGGCAGTCTCGACGAGCTGAAGGCTCAAGCCGACGAAATCTCCCGAAAGCTAAAAGACCCCACGAACTCTGAGGCTTCGCCTCTAGGGGCCTCTTCGCGGGGACCCCATTAATGTAGGCGCGTGAAGTTTCTCCTTGCCCCGCTGGTGGCCTGGGCGATCGCCCAGGCGGCCAAGGTCATCCTCACCTCGATGCGTCAGCGAAGGCTCAACCTGCGCGTGCTGGCCGAGACCGGAGGGATGCCCAGCAGCCATGCCGCGATCGTGATGGGCTTGACCACGGCGGTCGGTAAATATGCCGGGGTCACTTCGGCAGCCTTCGCGATCGCGCTTATCTTCTCGTTCGTGGTGATGTACGACGCCGCCGGGCTGCGCCGGGCCGCCGGGCGCCAGGCTGCCATCCTGAACCGACTTGTCGAAGATCTCGTTCACATGCGCGGCATGCAGGAGCAGAGGCTCCGTGAGCTGCTCGGCCACACTCCAATCGAAGTTGTGATCGGCGCCCTGTTGGGCATCGGCGTCGGGCTGATCCTCTGACCACGATGCCGCGTCTTGACGTGTTGGTGACGAAGAACGGCTTTGCCGAATCGCGGGAGCGTGCGCAGGCCCTGATCCTTGCGGGCAAGGTGAAGGTGGCGGGGGAGACGGAGCGCCGCCCAGGCCGTACCGTCAAAGACGACGCCGCCATCTCGGTTGAGTCAGGACCCGATTTCGCGAGCCGGGGGGCGCTGAAGCTCGGCCCGGCGCTCGACCACTTCCGTGTCGAACCTCACGGCCGCGTGTGCGCGGACATCGGGGCCTCGACCGGAGGTTTCACCGACGTGCTGCTCCGGCGCGGCGCTGCAAAGGTGTACGCCATCGATGTCGGCCGCGGCCTGATCCACTGGCGGCTGCGACAGGATCCACGCGTGGTGGTGATCGAGCGCGTGAACGCGCGCGACCTGGACGCCTTCGCTGAACCCATCAGCCTCATCGTCGTCGACGTCTCGTTCATCAGCCTGGAGAAGGTGCTGCCCGCGCTGCGCCGAGCTGCTCCCGAAGCGGAAGTGGTGGCGCTGTTCAAGCCCCAGTTCGAAGTCGGGCGGGTGGATGTCGGCAAAGGCGGCATCGTGCGCGACCCGGTAGTGGTCGAGTCGGCATTGGCCAGATTCCGCGCATGGTGCCGGAGCAACGGATACGAGGTCATGGCCGAGGTTGCCTCAGAGGTCACCGGGGCGCAAGGCAACCAGGAATACCTTTTTCATCTGCGGCCGCTGTGAGCGTCTGCATCCTTCGTGGACCGGGCGCGGACCAGTCGGTGGTCGATCGCGCCATCAGTGCGCTGAAAGACCGTGGCGTTGAGAGCTGGGAAGCCGATCGCGACGGGCCCCCGAAGGCGATCACCGACCGTCTCAACGGCTGCAACCTGGTCGTGACGCTTGGTGGCGACGGCACATTTCTCGCGGGAGCCCGATTCGCCGCGCCCCGTGGCATTGCCATCCTGGGAGTCAATCTCGGCCGGCTCGGCTTCCTGACGGAGCTCGACGCTGACCAGCTCGAGGAAGGGCTGAAGCGCTTCCTCGACGGCGACTACAGGTTCGAGGAGCGGACCATCCTGCAGGTGTTCCTGAGCCGCGGGGGGCGGAACGTGGCGCGAGCGATTGGCCTGAACGAGGTGGTGGTCGACCACTCGGGCGAGGCACGCATGCTGCGGGTCGAGATCGACGTTGGTGGTCAGGCCGTCGGAGTCATCGATGCCGACGGGGTGATGGTCGCGACGGCGACCGGTTCCACGGCGTACGCGCTTGCCAGTGGTGGACCAATCCTGGAACCGACGCTCCGCGACCTGGTGCTGGTGCCCATGAATCCCTTTGCCCTCACGGTGCGACCCATCGTCTTCCCGCCGGGCCAGGACATCACGCTCTCGGTCCTCCGGGGACCGGCCGAGATGCGCATCGACGGACGCCGCGGGAGGGCGGTGGCGAGCGGCGACACGGTCAGGTGCGGTTCGCATCCTCGCCGGCTCAAGGTCGTTCGCTTCAGCCCCCCGGAAGAGTTTTACCGCCGGCTTGGTGGCAAGCTTGGCTGGGGCCGACCGCTAGTCCCTAAGTGAGGCGGCCCGTACAAGGAGCCTCTGGGACGGGACGCCAATGCTGAAAGAGCTGAAGGTCCGCGACCTTGCTCTGGTCGCGGAGTGTCGAGTCCGTTTTGGAGCCGGTCTCAACCTCCTGACCGGCGAGACCGGCAGCGGCAAGTCGCTCATCGTTGACGCCCTGAGCCTGACCCTCGGGGCGAAAGCTGGGACCGATCAGATCCGGCATGGAGCGGAGCGAGCCACCGTGGAGGCCGTATTCGAGTCGGGCGGGCCGGCGGTCGTGCTCCAGCGCGAGCTCGGCAAACGGAGCGCGGCGCGAATCGACGGCCGAACGGCACCGGCCGAACAGCTGCGCGAACTGGGTCGCAGCTTCGTCGCGCTGCACGGGCAGCACGAACACCATGCCCTGCTCGACAGCGAGACACAGACAGAGCTTCTCGACGCATACGCGGGGGCGATGGACCTGCGTGCGGCAGTGGCCATGCATCACGCGAAGTGGATGGACGCCGGCAACAAGGTCCGAGACCTCGAGCAGCTGCGGTCTCGGGGTCAGCGCGAGCACGAGTACATGCGCTGGCAGCTCGAGGAGCTGCGTTCGGCGGACCCGCGCATCGGTGAGGACGAGGAGCTCTCCGCCGAGCGCGCGGCGGCGAGGCACGCGGCTCGCCTGTCGGAGCTGGGGCAGCAGGCGATCGACGCGCTGCACGAGGATGGCGTGGCACGAGCAGGCTCTGCGATCCGCTCAGCGGCGGAGCTCGACCCGCGCCTCGCCGAGCAAGCGTCGCGATTGGAGCTGCTGGCGGAGGAATCGTCCGACGTGATACTGGAGCTGCGCCGCTACTCCGAGCTGCTCGATTCCGACCCCGGCAGGCTCGAGGCCATCGAATCGCGGCTGGCGGTTCTCGACGGCATCAAGCGCAAGTACGGTGGGACTCTCGAGTCTGCTGTCGAAGAGCGCGGCCGCCTCGAACTGCAGCTCGGCGCGACCCAGGATCTCGAAGGGGCGGTCTCCGCGGCTCAGGCGGAAAGGGATAGAGCTCGCTCTGACCTCGAAGCCGCCGCGCATCGCCTGAGCGAAGCGCGTGCTGGAGCCGCTCGCCGGATGCAGAAGGCGGTCGCCGGTGAGCTCGCCGGCCTGCGACTCGAAGGCGCGCGCTTTGAGATAGCCCTGAGGCCCGTCGCGGAGATCGGCCCAACCGGCGCCGAGGGCGCCGAGATGATGTTCTCGGCCAACCCGGGCGAGCCGCTGCAGCCACTGGCTCGTGTCGCGTCAGGCGGCGAACTCGCGCGTGTGATGCTCGCGATCAAAACGGTCGGAGCCGACGCCGATCGTCTGCCGACGCTGGTCTTCGATGAGGTCGACGCCGGCATCGGCGGCGAGGCCGCTGTGCAGGTCGGCCTGCGCCTGAAGGCTCTCGGATCGCGCCATCAGGTGCTCGTCGTCACTCACCTCGCGCAGATCGCCGCCTTCGCCGATCACCATCTTCTGGTGGAGAAGTCTCCCGGGCCGGACGGGCGCAATGTCGTGTCGGTGCGAGAGCTG
>JALYSJ010000080.1 GCA_030854855.1 Candidatus Dormiibacterota bacterium | reverse complement strand
TTCATGGCCGGCTTGGGGTTCGGTGGGCTCGCGGGAGGATGGTTGGCCAAGCGGGTCGGTCATCCGCTGCGGCTCTACGGTTTCTTAGAGCTGCTGATTGCGGCGATCGGGTTCTCCCTACCGCTGGCTTTCGCCTCTTTCGCCGATGTGTATCGGTCGGCCTATGCGTCCCTGCCACCCGATCAGCTGGGGCTCCTTCGGTTCGCGCTCGCCTTCCTCAGCATCAGTCCCGCGACCTTCTTTATGGGCATGAGCTTGCCACTGCTTGTCCAATACACGGTGACCGACCTGGCCACAGCCGGCCGCCGGATCGGCGAGCTGTACGCGGCGAACACCCTGGGCGCGATGGCTGGGACGTTGCTGGCCGGCATCGTTTTGATTGAGCTCCTGGGCCTCCAGGGGGCAAGCCGGGTCGCGGTTCTTCTCAACCTTGGAGCGGGTCTAGGCGGGCTTGCTTTGTGGCGATTGAGCGGCAGCGCGGCCCCCTCGCGTGTGCTCGGCTCCAATGTCGACCCGGCCCCTAAGGCGCCCTACCGCAGGGTCATCCTTTTCGCAAGCTTCGTCTCCGGCCTGGCGGCGCTGGCCCTCGAGGTGCTCTGGACCAGGCTATTCGCCGAAGGGACGGGCTCTACCATCTACGTCTTCGTCGACATCCTGGCCATCTACCTTCTTGGGATCGGCGCTGGCAGCCTCGCGTACCGGACCCGCGGGCGCAAGGATCGCGATGACCTCCCCACGCTCGGCGCGTGCCTGGCTGGAGTCGGGCTGGTGGCGGTGCTCACCGTAGTGGGAGGCAGTGGTGTGCTCAGTGTGCAGGTGCACCTGGCCAGCTGGCTGTTGTTGCTTCCAGCGACGGCATTGATGGGTTATGCGTTTCCGCTTTCGGTGCGGCTGCTGACACCCAGCGCCGCGGATGCAGGATCAAGCGCGGGGCTGCTCTACGCCAGCAATACCGCCGGCGCGATCATCGGATCGTTCGCGGCCGCATTTGTCCTGGCTCCGACCCTTGGGACGAACACCTCGATCCTCATGCTGGCGGCCATCGAGCTTCTGCTGGGGGCCACCCTGGCAGCAATTCCGCGCGCACGAAAGCCGAGGTTCCAGAGGCGCCTGGTGGCGGGGGCGGGGCTGCTGGCGGCAGTAACTGTCGCAGTCGCTGCCACCGGCCAGGCTGTCACCCGCACCGACACACAAAACAGGCTTCTGCACGATGGACGGCTTGCGGCTCATACAGAGGACTTCGTGGCCACCCTTGACGCCGAAGGCGGAGCACGGTCACAACGGCACCTGTACGTCGCCGGCGTGGGGATGACGAGCCTGACCGTCGACACCAAGCTGATGGCCTATCTCCCGAAGGCTTACCGCCCTGACGCCGAGGACTTCCTTGTCATCTGCTTTGGCATGGGGAGCACCTACCGCTCCGGTCTGATCCTGGGACTCAAGACGGACGCCGTCGAGCTATCACCTTCGGTGCCAGGTCAGATGCGTCACTTTTATCCCGACGCTGATACCTATCTTCACCATCAAAGCGGAAGGGTCATCATCGGCGACGGGCGCAGCTACCTCCACCTGACACAGAAGCGGTACGACCTCATCGCCGTTGACCCTCCACCACCGATCGAGAGCGCGGGTACGGTTCTCCTGTACACGAGGGAATTCCTGGAGGAGGGCAAAGCGCGGCTCAAGCCTGAAGGCGTCTTCTTGCTCTGGGTCCCCTACCTTGAATCGCTGTCTGACTTCCGCGACCATGCCCGAACCTTCCGTTCGGTGTTCGCACATGTCGACCTGATCTTCGGCCCAGGTCAGAACGGCGTTTTTCTGATCGGCTCGGATGGCCCGTTGAAGCTCGATGAGGGGGTGCTTGAGGGCGAACTGGGGTCACATGGCGCTCAAGCGGATCTCGACGATGCACCCGACTCGCCTCATCTCAGCGGCGCCGGCTGGGCGCGTTTGATGGTAGGCGACGTCTGGTTGAGGGACGCTCAGGTGGATGCCTTCTCTGGGCCCGGACCCCTCATCACCGACGACCGCCCTCGAACCGAGTATTTCCTGCTGCGCCGGGCCTTCGCCCGCCCCAGTCCGGACATCAGCGAAGACCTGTTGCGCCAGGCTACTTCCGGAAGATGATCGAAAGGGTCATCAAGCCGAGGCCGCCCAGAAGCAGTAGGCCCGAGCAGCCGATCTGGACCGTGGTGTAGACGATCCCTCCGCTCGAGGCATATGTCTCGGCGTATCTCGCCCTCCGGCGCCGGGTTCGCAGCGCCGCCGCGACCCCCGCCGCGCCCAGCAAAAATGCCAGAAACCCAAGACCGAGTCCTCCCGCCGCCTGGCCGAACACTGGTGTCCAGTATGCCGTCCGTTAGGATCTCAACGGTGGCGAGGATCCTCCTGCTTGGCTCGACAGGCTTTTTCGGCCGTGGCGTCGCCCACAAGCTGATCGATGCCGGACACCAGCTGAGAGTTCTCGTCCGCGATCCCATGAAGGCCGCGGCCTTCAAAGTCCGCGGCGCTCAGGTGGTGGTGGGAGACGCGCTCAACCCCGAAACGCTGAAACAGGCGTCCCAGGGGGTTGAGCACATCATCAGCCTGGTCGCGGTCCGCCGCAACCATCCCCAGTCCTACCTGGCAGTCAACGTCGACGGCCCGCGCATCATGGCCGAGGCGGCCAAGGCGGCTGGGGTCAGATCGGTGATTCTCGTCAGCGCGATCGGCGCCCGGCTGGACCAGCAGTTCAAGTACTTCACGTCGCGCTGGATGGGGGAGCAGGAGCTTGCTAAATCGGGTGTCGCCGGCACCATCCTTCGCTTTGCGTTTGTGCTTGCCGAGGACGGCGGAATTCTCAATGACTTCGAACGCGCGATCGTGGGGCCTTTCGCAATCATCCCCGGGAACGGCAAGGCGCAGATGCAACCGATCCTCCGCGAGGACGCCTCACGGTGTGTGGTCGAGACCATCGGCCGGCCGGAGCTGCTCGGCAAGATTGTCGAGCTGGGGGGCCCCGAGGTCGTGAACTACGAGACCATGTTCGACTGGTTCCTCCAGGCGCGGGGCATCAAGAAGCTCAAGCTGAGGTTACCCGTGCAGCTGTTGATTCCGGGTGCCGTTGTGATGGAGACACTCCTACCCAACCCGCCCATCACGCCGGACGAAGTCAACATGATTCAACTTCCGAACCTTGCCGCAGGCATCGACTCGGTGAGCTCCAACTACGGCTGGCGGCCGACTGCGCCGAGCACATGGGCGCCCCTCAACTGGAAGGCGCCAGCCCGCCGCTGAAGATCCGGGCGTTCTTCGGCTTGCCGGTGCCGGAGGCGCAGCGCACAAAACTCGCGCCTTTTCTGGCCGCCTGCGCAGCTACCGCGCCAGACTTTCGCTGGATTCCGGCCTCGAATCTGCATCTGACGCTTCGCTTCCTTGGAGCTATCGAGTCTTCTATGGCGGAGGGCATCGCAGAGCGGTTGGTCGAGCTGCAACCGGCCGGTTTCGAGCTCGAGCTGGGCAACATCGGGACCTTCAATCGCAGACGTCTGGTGCGAGTCGTCTGGCTCCAGGTTCGCAGCGGGGCGGAGCATGCTCGCGAGCTTGCTGCTCAGGTTGAGGAGGAGTGCGTGCGGGCCGGACTGGCGCCCGAGGCAAGAGTGATCCAGCCGCACCTCACTCTGGCCCGGGCTCGGCCTCGCGATGGCGCGATACTTCCACCTCTGCGTGAGCCCGCACGGCTCACGCCATGGCGTGCTGAAGAGCTCCTCCTCTATCGCAGCCACGTCGGTCGGGCGGGTGCCGTGTACGAGCCGCTACGCCGGATCAGATTGAGGTGAGGCCCGCCTCGGCGCATTCAAGGTCCTGCTCGGGTTTCGCACCGCTGACCCCGACCGCGCCAAGCACCCTGCCGTCGCGCTTGATCAGCACAGAACCAAGGCCGGGCACGATGGGCACTCGGACCAACCGGTCGGCGACGCTGAAGAGTCCGGGGCGGTCTTTCGCGACCTCCGCGAGCGCGGCGCCGTCCCGGTGCCACATCGCTGCGCCCACAGCTTTCGCCTCGGCGACCTGCGTCGACAGCGGAGGCGCGCCGTCCATCCGAGCCAGCGCAATCAGGAGGCTACCCTCATCAACGACAGCGACCGTGACGCTGACACCAAGCTCTCTTGCTTTCGCGTGTGCTCGCGATATGACCCCGTTGGCTTCCTCGAGATTCAACGGCATGTGTCCAAGTGTCGCACGGCCCTGAGTTCTGAAAGGGCGCAGCCCCTCTATTCGCATGGCTACTACTTTTAGGTTGGCGGCGAGCTGACTTTCGTACTTGCACTGCGGAAGGATGCCCTCTAGTGTTTGCAACGGCCCCGAGGGAAACGTTCAAAAGGGCAGGAATTGGCCGCAAGGCCGGTACCAGTCCTCGAGAGGCGATCCGTCGGGGTCATTTCTTTTCCACCTGGTCCCAAGTCTTAGGCGCAAGCTGTCTGGCGGTCTGAACGTTAGGCTGGTGCGCGATGAGCGTCGCGCAGCGATTCCCGAAACGGCACGAGACCCTCGAGCACCATGCGGTCGAAATCTCGATCGTCATGCCGTGTCTCAATGAGGCGGAAACGCTCGCCACTTGCATCCGAAAGGCGCAGCGGGCGATCGCGAACGAGAATCTCAGCGCGGAGATCATCGTCGCCGACAACGGGAGCACCGACGGCTCCCAGGCGATCGCCATGGAGCATGGCGCACGCGTGGTTCCCGTGGCTAGGAAGGGCTACGGCAGCGCGTTGATCGCCGGCATCGGCGCCGCACATGGCCGCTTTGTGATCATGGGCGACGCCGACGACAGCTACGACTTCACCGCCATCGCTCCCCTGATCGAAAAACTGCGTGCCGGCTACGACTTGGTGATGGGAAACCGCTTTCTCGGCGGCATCGAGTCCGGCGCCATGCCGTGGTCACATCGTTGGATCGGCAACCCTGTCCTGACGCTGATCAGCCGGATCTTCTTTCACACTCCCGTCGGCGACGCCCATTGCGGCCTTCGAGGTTTTCGCAAAGAGGCGTACGTGCGCATGAGGCTGCGCGCAACGGGCATGGAGTTCGCCAGCGAGATGGTGATCAAGGCCTCGCTCAAAGGAATGCGAATCGCCGAGGTGCCGGTCTCCCTGCGGCCTGACGGGCGCTCGCGGCCGCCTCACCTGCGCACCTGGCGCGATGGCTGGCGTCACCTGCGCTTCATGCTGCTGTTCAGCCCGAGGTGGCTGTTCCTCTATCCCGGCCTGGCGCTGTTCGCGGCAGGCGTTCTCTTGTCGGCAGTCCTGCTCGGTGGCCCGGTATACGTGGCCGGCCTTCGACTCGATATCCACACACTGCTCGTGGCGGGCTTTCTCGCTCTGGTCGGATATCAGCTCGTGCTGTTCGCGGTCTTCACCAAGATCTTCGCCATCCGCTCGGGATTCCATCCACCGCACCCGCTGCTGGAGACCATCTTTCGCTACGTGACGCTCGAGGTCGGTGTTGCCGTCGGAGCGCTGATGGCGCTCACGGGGCTGATCGCCCTGATCGTTGCTGTCGCGAGCTGGGGGGCGGTCGGATTCGGCAGCCTCGACCCGTCGCTCACGATGCGACAGGTCATCCCGGCCGTGGTGCTGCTGGCTCTCGGCACCCAAACCGTTTTCGCCAGCTTCTTCATCAGTATCCTGTCGATCGACCGGGACTGACGATCTAGAGGTCGAGTCCCGGCACGCCGTGCATTCCCAGCGTCAGTGAGATCTCGCCGCCGTGGTGGACATCGTGCTCGGCCACATGCCAGATGATCCACTGCCGGGATCGCAGCGGCCGTTCTCCTTTTGCGTTGGGTATCGGCCGCCTGAACTCGGCGTCCAGGTCGGCGGCGGTCCATTTCTCCAGGGAAGAAGCCACGACGGACCACGTCTGCTCGAGCGCGCGTGTCAGCTCGGCCGCCTGGCGGGTCGACGTCTCCGGGAGTTCGTCCCAGTCGTTGAACCTCTCCCACCCGGCGTCACCCTCGCCCATCCAAGTGTGGAAATACCAAACCCGCACTGCGGCAACGTGGCTTACCAGCATCCGTACTGACCAGAGGCCAGGGGCGGCGGACAGGCCAAGCTGAGCATCGTCGAGTGGGGCGATCGCCTTGACGAGCAACTGCTGGTACTCACCCCAGCCGCGATAGAAGTCCGCCAGAGGCCGAGCGTCAGAGCTAATAGATCGGAGTCTCCACAGTGATTGCTTCCAGCCACTTGCGGCAGGAGGTGAGGAAGCGCGCCGCCTGAAGCCCGTCCAGCACGCGGTGGTCGAACGAGAAGCAGAGATACATCATGGGTTTGATCCCGATCATCCCGTTGACCGCAACAGGCCGCTCGACGATCGCCTCCATCGTCAGGATGCCCGCCTGCCCCGGATTGATCACCGAGTAGCTGAAGAGCGTCCCGAACGTTCCCGAGTTGTTGACGGTGAACGTCGCCCCCGCAAGGTCATCGGCTTTCAGCTTCTTGTCGCGGGCGCGCGTAGCGATGTCGTTGACGGCGCGGGCGAGGCCCGCGAGCGAAAGGCCGTCGGCAAGGCGGATCACGGGCACTATCAACGTGTCCTCGAGGCCAACCGATATGCCGAGATTGATATCGCGGTGGACGATGAGCTCGGTCTCATTGAAGGTTGCGTTGACCTCCGGATGCTCTCTCAGAGCCGACGCTGCCGCGGCGGCCACGTAGGGCACGTAGCTGAGCGAGAAACCCTCCTGTTTCTGGAAGGCTGTCTTGTTGGTCGCGCGGTTCGCGACCAC
>JALYSJ010000078.1 GCA_030854855.1 Candidatus Dormiibacterota bacterium | reverse complement strand
CGCCCCGCCCGCTCCAGCGGCGCCCGCAGGAACTCCCCGGTCGACGAGGCCGGAGTTCCGGCCAGCTGCTCCGGCGTGCCGGTGGCAATCACGTAGCCGCCCTTCTCCCCGCCCTCAGGTCCGAGATCGATCAGCCAGTCCGCCGTCTTCAGCACGTCGAGGTTGTGCTCGATCACGACCACTGTGTTGCCATGGTCGACCAGCCGGTGCAGGACGACCAGCAGCCTCTCCACGTCCGCGTAATGGAGCCCGGTCGTCGGCTCGTCAAGCAAGTAGAGGGTCCGACCAGTGTCACGTCGCGACAGCTCCGCCGACAGCTTCACACGCTGCGCCTCACCGCCCGACAGCTGCGTCGCCGGCTGCCCGAGGCGGATATACCCAAGCCCCACATCCTGGAGCGTCTTCAGCTTCGTCTTGATCCGCGGCACGTTCTCGAACACTTCGTGAGCCTCGTCGACGGTCATCTCCAGCACGTCGGAGATCGAGTGACCCCGGAACTTCACCTCCTGCACCTCGCGCGAGTAGCGCGTCCCATGGCAAACCTCGCACGGCACGTACACGTCCGGCAGGAAGTGCATCTCGATCTGGATGATCCCGTCGCCCTGGCACGCCTCGCACCGGCCACCGCGCACGTTGAAGCTGAAACGGCCTGGCTTGTAGCCCCGCATCTTCGCCTCTGGCAGATTCGCGAAAAGCTCGCGCATGTAAGTGAACATGCCCGTGTAAGTCGCCGGGTTCGAACGCGGCGTGCGGCCGATCGGCGACTGGTCGATGTCGATCGCCTTGTCGAGTTGCTCCAGCCCTTCGATCTTGTCGTGCGGCCCCGGCCTCTCCTTCGCTCGATAAAAGTACTGGGCCACCTTGCGACTCAGGATGTCCGTCACCAGAGACGACTTGCCCGAACCGCTCACTCCTGACACCGACACGAAACAACCCAGCGGGATCGACACATCCAGATCCTTCAGGTTGTTCGCGCGCGCTCCACGAATGACCAGACGTTTGCCGTTGCCGGACCGCCGCTTCGCCGGGATCGGGATCTGCCGGTCTCCCCGCAGAAACGCCGCGGTCAGCGAGTTCGGATCGCGCAGAACCTCCTCGACAGTGCCGGCGGCGATGATCTCCCCTCCGTGCTCGCCCGCCGCCGGTCCGATGTCGACCATGTAGTCAGCCGCGCGGATCGTCTCCTCATCGTGCTCGACGACGATGAGCGTGTTGCCCAGGTCGCGCAGCCGCAGCAGCGTGTTGATCAGCCGCCGGTTGTCGCGCTGATGCAGGCCGATCGACGGCTCGTCGAGGATGTACAGCACGCCCATCAGCTTCGAGCCGATCTGCGTCGCGAGGCGGATGCGCTGGGACTCGCCACCCGAAAGTGTGTTGGCAGCCCGATCGATCGTCAGGTATTCGAGGCCGACATCGATCATGAACTGAAGCCGCTCGTTGATCTCCTTCAACACCCCGCGAGCGATGATCTGCTCGCGCTCGGTCAGCTCGAGGCCGTCGAAAAAGCTGATCGCCGTACTGATCGACAGCGCGCACACCTCGGCGATGTTGTGATCCGCCACCGTCACCGCGAGCGATTCAGGCTTCAACCGCCGGCCCTTGCACGTGGGACACGGCTTGTCCGACATGTACTGCTCCAGCTCCGCCTTCAGGTGCTCGGACTGGGTCTCGTGGTATCGCCGGTCCAGGTTGGCGACCACCCCCTCGAACGGCGCCTCGTACCAGCGCGCGTGCCCGTACTGGTTCTTGTAGCCGAAGCGGATCTTCTTCTCACCCGTGCCGTTTAGGAGCACGTCCCGCTGCTGCTTGGCCAGCTGCGACCATGGCTTCTCCATGGGGATGCTGAAGAACTTGCACACCGATGCGAGCAGCTCGGGATAGAAGAATTGAGAACGGCTCCACGCCGCTATCGCTCCATCTCGCAGCGAAAGCGACGGATCCGGCACGACCATGTCCCCATCGACGACAAGCTGGAACCCGATGCCGGTGCAGGTGGGGCACGCTCCGTGCGGGCTGTTGAATGAGAAGTTGCGAGGCTCCGGCTCGGGCACGCTGGTCCCGTCATATGGACAGGCGTAGTCCATCGACATCTGGATCTCTTCGGATTTCTCCGGGACGATGATCACCGACCCGCCCCCAAGCCGCGCCGCGGTCTCGATCGATTCCACGAGTCGCGTCCGCTGCTCGGGGCCGACGACGATGCGATCGACCACGACCTGGATGTCGTGCTTCTTGTTCTTGTCGAGGGGGATCTTCTCGCCCAGCTCGTAGAGGCTGCCGTCGACTCGCACCCGCACGAACCCCGACTTCCGCACGTCCTCGATCAGAGAGCGGTACTCGCCCTTGCGTCCCTTGACGACCGGGCCGAGAACCATCACGCGCGTCCCCTTGGGCAGCTTCTCGACGTGATCGGCCATCTGGTCGACGGTCTGCCTGCGGACCTCGCGGCCGCACACCGGACAGTGCGGGTGACCGATGCGCGCGTAGAGCAGGCGCAGGTAGTCGTAGACCTCCGTCACCGTGCCGACCGTCGACCGAGGGTTCTTCGACGTTCCCTTCTGGTCGATCGAGATCGCCGGGGACAGGCCTTCGATGGTGTCGACGTCGGGCTTCTCCATCTGGCCGAGGAACTGGCGCGCATAGGCACTCAGCGACTCGACGTATCGGCGCTGCCCCTCCGCGTAGATAGTGTCGAAGGCCAGCGACGACTTACCGGAGCCCGAAAGCCCGGTGAACACCACGAGCTTGTCACGCGGGATCGACAGCGTGACGTTCTTCAGGTTGTGCTCGCGCGCCCCGCGAATCGTGATTTGGTCTGTGGGCAACTCCTACCTATTCCTTTTCTCGAGTAACGGCAAACGTCGCGCTCGCGGTTGCGACCAGCTTTCCATCCGGTCCTTCGACCCTGCACTCCGTCACCACCGTGCGCCGCCCCGCGTGAACCACCAGCGCCTTCGCGCGCAGCGTCTCGCCGATCTTGGCCGCGGTGATGAAGTTGAGCTTCAAATCGAAGCTCATGGCCCGGACCACGCCGGGTTTGATGGTACGGACCGACCGGCCCATGGCGGAGTCGGCCAGCGTGCTGATCATGCCACCGTGCACGAAACCGGAGTGGTTGGCCATGTCTTCCGTCGCCTTCATATCGACAATGGCCGTGCCCTCGCCGGTCTCGATTGTTTCCAGTCCGAGCCACGCCCATGCGCGGGACGGCGACTTCACCTCACTCACGGCCCTGCCCCTCCGGAACAGGCATGCACGTCGACGACGCGCGAGCCACCAGCCTGCCCCGCTCGTCCAGCACGTCGGCTTCGCTGAAGAGCAGCGTCTGCTTCATCTCGACGACGCAGCCGACCGCGCGCAGGCTGCCTTCCACGACCGGCCTCAAGAAGTTGATCTTCAGCTCGATCGTGGTGTTCCAAATACCGTCCTCCTGCAGAGTCGCCAGGGACATCCCCATCGCCGCATCCGCGATCTGGGTGATCACGCCTCCCTGCACCACACCTCCGCCATGCCTGTGCTGCGGTCCAACCGGCAGCTCCAGGACGACCCGCCCCGGCTCGGCTTCGACGATTCGCGCACCAAGCAGCGCCATCCACCCGTCCGGCCCGGCCGTAAGCAGCCCTTCAGCACGTTTGAGATTCCTCACAATGTTGTGCCGGAGTTGAACATGTTCACTTTGCCTTGACTTTGGCGCAAGATCGCTCTAGGATCGGAGTTGAACATGTTCAATAGCAGTCCACCGAATTCAACTGGGGGCGTGACATGGATCTTCGACTTACCGACTACGTGGTTTACCTCATCGCCAGCGTGCTGATCACCGTGTGGGTGGGCAACACCCTCTTCCGCAGCGGCCGCGCCTTCCTTGTCTCCGTCTTTCGGGAGCAGGGTGTGGCCGATTCCGTCAACCGGCTCCTCGTCGTCGGCTTCTATCTCGTCAACTTTGGGGCCGCGGCTCTGCTGATCAACGCCGGCGGGGCGCCGGGCTCTTTCGCCGACATGGTCCAGGAGACCGTGACCAGGGTGGGCGTCGTTCTTCTCGTCCTGGGCGCGATGCACTTCTTCAACATGCTGATCTTCCACATGATTCGCCGGCCCCTCAGGAATCACGCGGTGACTCCTCCCTACCAGCCTTATCAGCCGGCCCCTGGAGCCTGAGTCGCGAACTTGAAAACAGTGAGCGTGATCGAGCCGCTCCGGACCAAGCGCGGCGAAACCTCGAGGGCGGCCATCTTCGGCGCCGCCCTCGAGCTGTTCCAGGAACGCGGCTACGACGCGACGACCATGCGCGCGATCGCCGATCGTACCGGCGTCTCGCTCGGTAGCTCCTACCACTACTTCCCGTCCAAGGAGCACCTCGTGCTCGACTTCTATCGTCATACACACGACCTGCATCGTGCCGCCATTTCCGAGCTGCTCGGCCGCGAGAAAGACCTGGCGGCGCGACTCCGTGGAGTGATTCGCGCCATCGTCATCACCTGCGAGCCTTTCCACGCTGTCGCGGGCTCGATCTTCAGCACGGTGGCCAACCCGTCGAGCCCGGTCAACCCGTTCGGTTCCACCGCCAAGCCGCTGCGGGACGAGGTCATCGCGATGTACGCCGAGGTCATCCGGGGTTCGGACGCCCGCATTCCGGCCGACGTCGCGGCCGAGCTGCCGCTGCTGTTGTGGCTCTACCAGATGGGGATCCTGTACTTCTGGATCTTCGACCGTTCGCCCGGCCGGCTGAGGACGCTCGAGGTGATCGACCAGACCACTGACCTGATAGTTCGCCTCCTCGGCCTGGCCAACCTCCCCGTGCTGCGCGGATCGCGCCGCCGCGTGCTCTCGCTGATCAGGAGCATCGCCGAGGGTACTCACGGTCCAGCCGCCGGCTGAGGACCTCACTTGCCTCGCCGGCCGGGCCGCCACTGGCGCGTCGTCGTCTTCTGCTTGGGCGCCGCGGCAATGGCGAGCGCGACCTCGCCGTCGTCCTCCTTGCCGGTCACCTCGCCCGAGAGGCGCTTACGAAGCAGGATGATCCTGTCGCGCACACGCCCTGCGTCCTCGAACTGCAGCTCCTTCGACAGCCGCCGCATCTCTTTCTCCAGGTCGCGCACTATCGCAAGCAGGTCCGCGCGCGGAACGCCGGCTCCCGCCATGAGCTCCACCGCGTCGGCCTGCACGTCATTGGCGTTGATCTCCATCGCGTAAATCGCCTTCTTCACCGTCTCGGGCGTGATTCCGCGCTCTGCGTTGTAGGCGATCTGCCTGTTGCGCCGCCGCTCCGTCTCGTCGAGAGCCAGCCGCATCGAGTCGGTGATCTTGTCGGCATACATGACGACGTGCCCATCGACGTTGCGCGCCGCCCGGCCGATGATCTGGATGAACGACCGGAAGGCGCGCAGGTAGCCCTCCTTGTCGGCGTCGAGGATGCCGATGAACGCGACCTCGGGAAGATCGAGCCCTTCGCGAAGTAGGTTGATGCCGACCACCACGTCGACCTCTCCGGTACGCAGGGCGCGCAGGACGTCGATGCGCTCCATCGCGTCGAGCTCCGAGTGCAGGTACTTGACCTTGACACCGTATTCGCGCAGATAGTCGGCCAGGTCTTCGGCGAAACGCTTGGTCAGCGTGGTCA
>JALYSJ010000028.1 GCA_030854855.1 Candidatus Dormiibacterota bacterium | reverse complement strand
TCGGCTTCAAGGTCCGTGACATCGCCACCGGTCAGTACCCGACCATGGGGAAAGCCGCTCTGCGCGGTTTCATCTGGGTGCTCGAAGTCGGCTTCACGATCTGCATCATCGGTGCGATCGGCTGGCTATGGCAGCTGTGGGACCCGCAGAAGCAGGCCATCCACGACAAGGTCGCCGGCACCATCGTCACGACTTCCTGAGGTAGGCCGTTATGCAGAGCCCGCCGCCTCCTCCTCCATCAGGCGGCTATCCACCCCCGCCGCCGCCGCCCCCAGGCGGCTACGCTCCGCCTCCTCAGATGCCTGGCGGCGCCTATCCCCCTCAGGCCTACGCCCCGCAGGTCCGGTACGGAGGCTTCTGGATCCGGGTCGTCGCCTACATCATCGACTTCATCATTCTTGGAGTGGTCGGCGGCATCGTCGACGTGATCCTCCACGCCAACCCGAGCGACCCCAACAGCTCGGGATATGCCCTGGCGAACTTGATCAACTTCGTGATCGATATCGCCTACTTCGTGGGCCTGTGGACATACTGGGGCGCCAGCGTGGGCCAGCGGATCTTCAAGCTCCGTATTGTCGACGCGAACACGCAGCAGCCAATTGGGGTCGGTAAGGCGGCGCTGCGATGGCTAGGCCTCGTCGTCTCATTCCTGGTGTGCTTCGTTGGCGTCATCTGGGTCGCATTCGACGCGCGCAAGCAGGGATGGATGGACAAGATCGCCGGCACCCTGGTTGTCCAGGGCTAGGGTTAGTTAAGCTCCCTTCGGAAATCGCTTTCGCAGCCAGTCGACGATCTCTTGGAGCGGGGTTCCGGGAGTGAACAGCTGCTCGACGCCCTGCTTCTTCAAGGCCGCGATGTCGTCGTCGGGGATGATCCCTCCGCCGAACACGACGATATCCGTGGCCTTGCGCCGCTTCAGCTCCTGGATGACGGCGGGGAAAAGCGTCATGTGCGCGCCCGAGTGGATGGACAGGCCGATCACTTGCGCATCCTCCTGCAGCGCTGCGTCGACGACCATCTCGGGGGTCTGCCGCAGCCCGGTGTAGATGACCTCGTAGCCCGCATCGCGAAGCGCGCGCGCCACCACCTTGACGCCGCGGTCGTGGCCGTCGAGCCCGACCTTCGCGACGATGATCCGCACGGGGCGCACTGCCGTGGCCGGCATCTGGTGGGCCACTAAACGACGGCCCGTTCCGTATAAATGCCGAAGACCTCGACCATCGTGTTCATGATCTCGCCCTCGGTGGCATAGGCTCGAACCGCCTCGAGGACGTACGGCATCAGGTTGTCCTTACCCGCGGCAGCTTTGCGCAAGCTGCTCAACGCATTCGAGCACCTCGCCTGGTCGCGCTTTCGACGCACCTCGCGAACGCGAGCGACCTGCTCACTCTCCAGCTTCGGATCGATGCGGAGGATCTCGATCGGCACGTTCTCGTCGACGGTGAACTCGTTCACTCCCACCACGAGCCGTCGCTTCTGCTCCAGTTCCTGCTGGTAGCGAAACGCCGAGTCGGCGATCTCCTTCTGGAAGAAGTTGGCCTCGATCGCGGGAATCACGCCACCGAGAGCTTCGATTTGCTTGAAGTACTTCTCCGCCTGGCGCTCCATCTCGTCGGTAAGCGCTTCGACGAAATAGCTGCCCCCAAGCGGGTCCACGGTGTTGGCCGCGCCCGATTCGTACGCAAGCAGCTGCTGCGTTCGCAGCGCTATCCGAGCTGCCTTGTCCGTGGGCAAGCCGAGCACCTCGTCCATGGCGTTGGTGTGCAAGGACTGCGTGCCACCGAGCACTGCTGCGAGCGCCTCGATCGCCGTGCGCGCGATGTTTAGCTCGGGCTGCTGAGCAGTAAGCGACACTCCAGCTGTCTGCGTGTGAAAGCGCAGCTTCCACGACCGCTCCTGCTGCGCGCCGTAGCGATCGCGCATCCATCGCGCCCAGATCCGGCGAGCGGCGCGAAACTTTGCGATCTCCTCGAAGAAGTCTATGTGAGCATCGAAAAAGAATGAAAGCCGCGGTGCGAAGTCGTCGATGCGCATTCCGCGCTCCAGGCACGCATCGACGTACGCCATGCCGTCCGCGAGCGTGAACGCGAGCTCCTGGGCCGCCGTCGAACCCGCCTCGCGGATGTGATAACCGGAGATCGAGATCGTGTTCCACTGCGGCACCTCTTTGGCGCAGTACTCGATGGAGTCGACAACCAGCCGCATTGACGGCGCGGGCGGAAAGATGAACTCCTTCTGCGCGATGAACTCTTTCAGGATGTCGTTCTGAAGCGTGCCGCCCAGCCGCGAGGCCGGCACGCCCTGCTCTTCGGCGACCGCGATGTACATGCACAGCAGGATCGCCGCGGGCGAGTTGATCGTCATCGAGGTCGTGATGTCGCCCAGAGGGATTCCCTCAAACAGCGATTCCATGTCGGCCAGCGAGTCGATGGCAACCCCGCAGTGGCCGATCTCGCCGCGGCTCGTCGGCGCGTCCGAGTCCTGGCCCATCAAGGTCGGCATGTCGAAGGCGACCGACAGTCCTGTCTGGCCGTTGGCCAGCAGGTATTTGTAGCGGCGGTTCGTCTCCTCGGCCGTGGCGAACCCGGAGAACTGCCGCATCGTCCACAGACGCCCGCGGTAGCCGCTCGGGTGAATCCCTCGGGTGTAGGGAAACTGCCCGGGAAACTCCTCCGGTCGATTCGGCCGATCCTCAGTCGTGTACAGCGGCTTGAGCGGTATCCCTGAGATCGTCGAGGTCTCGATGCCGTCGTCGCGCTCCGGACTGGACTCGAAATCCTCGCTCCAGGCCTGTTTGGGATCGCGCGCGCGAACTTTCACTCGGTTGATTATCGCTTCCGGTCGAGGATCTCCTCGGCCGTACTGTACGGAGCGCCTTCCTCGAGCAGCCGCTCGGCCAGCGCCGGATCTTCGGCCAGCGCCTGCCGCACCCTGTCGCGGGCGATCTCGGCCCCCACCTCGGCGGTCTCGTCCATGAGCCGCTTCTCGGCCAGCTCACGGCCGCGCCCGCTCGACTCGAGGTGGCGCCTGTGCGCCTGGATCGCCTCCCAGATCTCCTCAATCCCCTCCTGCCTCGCGGCAACAGCAGAAAGGATGGGCGGCTTCCAGGCACCTTTGGGCGCGAGGCTCAGCATCGACCGCAGCTCCGTGAGGACGCGGGCGTGGCCCTCTAGATCCGCCTTGTTGACAACGAAGATGTCCGCGATCTCCAGGATGCCCGCCTTGATCATCTGCACGCCGTCGCCGAGGTTCGGGGTCATCACGACGACCGTCGTGTCCGCAACCGCCGCCACCTCGAGCTCCGACTGACCCACTCCGACCGTCTCGAGGATGACCTGGTCGAAGCCGAACGCTCCCAGGAGCCGGATCGCTTCGCGTGTGGCGAGCGACAGGCCGCCAAGGTGTCCGCGCGCGCCCATGCTCCGGATGAAAACTTTCGGGTCCAGCGCATGGCGCTGCATGCGGATTCGATCGCCGAGGATCGCGCCACCCGTGAAGGGCGAGTTGGGATCGGTCGCCAGCACGGCGACTGAGCTGTCCTGCTTTCGCAGCAGCGCCACCAGGCCGTCGACCAACGTCGACTTGCCGGTCCCAGGCGCCCCGGTGAATCCCACCACGCCCGGCGCACGACTCTGGTCTCGAAGCGACTGCTCGAGAGCGCGCACGGCGGGATCGCGTTTTTCCACGAGGCTGATCGCCCTTGCCAGGGCGCGGACGTCGCCAGACCGGAACCTGTTCGCTAGCTCTGGGTCGTTCAGCTCATCATCCGCCCAAAAAGCGTAGGGCGAAGTCGTGCCCGAGCACCACCACGAGACCGAACGTCTGCTGGCCGCCGGCGGGAGCGGGATTGGCGGGTGTGGCTGCCACTACCGGGGCGCCGAAGAAGCTCTGTAGCCATTTTGCGGTGAGCGGAAACTGGCCGCCCGAGTAATCGAGAATCTGCGTCTGGGGCACCGGCCTGTGGCCGACGGGATCCGCCAGCAGAAGGCCGCTCGGGTCGAACATCGAATTGACCCGCGAATCCAGGCCAGGGAAGTTGTTGGCTCCGTTGGCGATCTGAATGGGAGCCTTCTCGGCGAGCGTCTTGGGGTCGACGAGGATCGAGGCGACGTACTTCTTGATCATGTTGTAGCTCGGATCGTCGGGGCACAGCTGCGACACGTTCGGTCCCATGCCGCAGTTGTAGGAGTCGAGCAGGTTCCCATCGCCGCTGGCGGACGGTGCGGTCAACGCGATCCGGACGATCGAGCTGTCCGGAAGATTCTTGCCCCAGTCGTAAATCGCCTTCATGTCCGATAGCGACATGTCCGTGTGAATGTTCTTCTGCAGGGCGTCGAGGAGGGCGGGGGCCTTGGCGAAGCCGTTGACGGTCGTCGCCTTCTTCTTGATCGCCTGCATGATGTCCTGCTGCCGGCGAGCTCGCCCGAAGTCCGATGACTGCTGCGCCTGCTGCGCGTGGCGCGAGCGGGCAACCTGGAGCGCCTGCTCGCCGTTCAGGTGCTGGCAACCGGCTCTGTAGTGGATGCCGTTGCGGATGTAGCCGTTGTTGTAGTCCGGGTACTCGTAGTCGTCCAGGGCGGTGCTCAAACAGACGTCGACGCCGCCCAACGCGTTGACCATGTCGCGAAACGCGACGAAGTCGACGCCGATGTACTTGTCGAACGTGAGACCAGTCAGCTTGCCGACCTCGTGTTCCGCCGCGCGTCCGCCGCCGTCGCGTCCCTGGTATTCAGGAGCAAGGCAGCAGATGATTTGTGTGTACGGCACCTCATAGGCCGCGTTGATCTTGTTGGTCCAGATCCTGCTCGACGGCGTTTGCAGATTCATATGCACCACGAGGTCCCTGGGAATCGACAGCAGCATCACGCGGCTGGTCGTCGGGTCG
>JALYSJ010000175.1 GCA_030854855.1 Candidatus Dormiibacterota bacterium | reverse complement strand
CAGTCGGATGCGGTCTATGGAATCCGCGTGCTCCCCCAGAATTGCGGGAGATGAGTGCCCTAACTCCCCTTCGCCTCCGGCCGCTCGAGATCGGCGACCTGCTCGACGAGACGTTCCGTATGTACCGGCGCAACTTCTTTCTCTTCGCGGGCCTTTCAGTGATCCTTTCCCTGCCGCAGGCCGCCCTGTCCGGGTACAGCTACAGCGTGCTGTTCAGCAATCTGCTCCAGATCACGCCGGGCCAGCCGCCCGACATGAGTCTCTTCGCGAACACCCTGTACGCATTCGGCATCGCTCTGGTCGTCACCGTGGTCTTGCTCCCGTTTTCAATTGGAGCTGTTACGTACGCAGCTTGCGAATCGGCGCTCGGGCGCCCCGTCACTGTGACCAGCGTTCTCAGGGGAGTGAGTCGCAAGTACTTCTACCTCCTGGGCTACGGGATGTTGATCTTCCTCATGGCGATTTTCTTGTGCCTGATTCCGCTGTGGGTCTGGATCTGGGTCGGCTGGGCGGTAGTCATGCCGGTGATGTTTGCCGAGAACGCCGGGCTCGGCGCGGCGATGAGACGCAGCTGGTGGCTGATCCAGGGTCGATGGTGGCGCACATTCCTGATCCTCTTCCTCTTGTTCGTGCTCACAAACGTAGTCAGCGTCGCGCTCGCTGCTTTCGTCGGCCTGGGCCAGAGTCTGCTGATGCTTGTCGTCTCCAAAGCAATAGTTGGGTGGATCTCCGGAGCGACGAGCGTGATCGTCGGCTCACTTGTCGATCCCATCATCCAGATCGCCCTCGTCCTCATTTACTTCGACCTGCGCGTCCGCAAAGAAGGACTCGACCTCTTCCAGCAGGCGCAGCGGGTCGGCGCTCCGCTGCCGGCACAGTGAGAGAGCGCTGAAGATCCGCACCTTCGTCCGTGGAGTCGCACTCGCCGGAATCGTCGTTGCGTTCGCCGCTGTGACCGCACTCCCCGTATCGGCTGCTGCGCTATCACCTGACGCGTACCGTCAAGCAGTCCAGGACGCATACGACCTTGTCAGGGTCGCGTCGCCCAGCGACGCGGCACGGCGTCAGGCGATCAGCACGCTGCAGGGCGGCACCGGCGAGTCCCAGCCGGAGATCCTTTTCGACCTCCGGCACCAGCCTCCGGATTACGTGGACGCTCGGTCTCGCATGGTTGCGCTTCTGGCAGCGCTCAACCAGCCTGCCGGCACCTCCGACCCCGAGCTTGCACAGCAGCGACTGCATGACGTGCTGGCCCAGGCTCGCTACAGCGCGCTGCACCAGCCGCCGTCCCTTGTAGACCGGTTCTTGCAGTGGGTCCGCAATTCGATCCGGAAGCTGCTGAGTCTTCTGTTCGACGGCAACGGCGGACCACAAGCGCCTGCTTTGTTCTTCTATCTGGTCGGCGCAGCTGCTCTTGTAGCCGTCGCGATCATCGTGTTTCGCTCCGCCCGGGGTCGATTTTATGAGGGGATCCTGGCGAATCAGGCCGTGGGCCCCAGAGCACCCGCCGACTATTTCGCGGAGGCTGATCGTCTTGCTGCCGAGGGGGACCGCGTCGGCGCGATTCGAGCACTCTGCGCGGGAGTCGCCGCCACGCTTGCCGGGCAGCAAACCTGGGTTGGCAGCCCGCTGACAGTACGCGAGATCTTCCAGCGCGCCCCTGACCCCGCTCGATTGCGGCCTTTGCTCCTGCCTTTCGAGGCAGCTGTTTATGGCGGTCGCGAAGTGGACGCTTCGACATATGAGCGCGCCGCGCAAGTCGCCGCGCCGTTCCGCCATCCGGCGACGGTGGCGGCATGAGGGGTGCAGGCGGTTGGATCATCGCCGCCTTGCTGTCGATCGCCGTGGCGGCAGCGCTATACAGCGTCCAGCCGCATCAGGATTCTCCGGAACACAGCTCCAACAGCGACGCCGTCAACGGCGCCTCGGCGGTGAGGCTTTTTGCGGAGTCCATGGGTCACCCGGTCAATCAGATCTCCGGACCTTTCAACCCCCCATCGCTTGCCGGTTTGATGTTTGTCTTCACCCCAACGAGCGCTTACACGTCCGATGAAGCCCAGCGCACCCGGACGTGGGTCGGCACCGGGAATGTGATCGTTTACGCCTCGGAGCAAGGTGACCCCGAGCTCGATCGCGCATTTGGAGTCAGGCGATCGAAAGGCGCCGCCCTCATCAGCAAGGAGGTCGGCATTCCCGTCGTGCAGGGTGTGACGAACGTGGCAGGCGGAGGCCTGGTCATGCCACTGGAGACGGATGCCGAGCAGGTGGCGTTTCTCAGGAGCTCGACCGGGATGGTCCTGGGTTACATGCAGAAAATCGGGCCCGGCGTGGCGATTGTCCTGGCTGACCCGCTGGTGCTGTGCAACGGCTATCTGGACAAACAGGACAACGGCCGCCTGCTGGCCGATCTCCTCGGCCTGACGGGTCCCGGCGGGGCGGTCTACTTCGACGAAGCCCATCACGGGGTCAGCCTCAGCGACTTCTCGCCTCAGGCGTGGGTGACGACTCCGTGGGGGGCGGCACTGCTGTGGTTGCTGGTCGCCGTGTTTGCAGGGCTGGTGCTGCGTGGGCGGGCGTTTGGCCCGCTCATCCCCAGGCCCGCTGAGGCGGCGCGCGCTGACGTGGAATGGGCTGTCGCGGTCGGCGAGCTGCTGCGTCGCTCGAGCGCGCGTGCAGTCACCCTCGGCCTGCTAGCGTCCGCGACTGAACGCGCTGTGGCAACTCAAACAGGCATCCCGGCGCAGCCGCGCGAGCGCTTCTGGAATGCTCTCTGGGTGCGCGTGCCCGAGCTTGCCGCTGAGCTGGCCGAGGCGGAGAACGCCCTCTACGCATCGGCGGCCACTGATTCCGAGCTGTTGAAAGCGGCCCAGCGGCTTCATCGCATCGCGTACCCGGCGTCGGTTAGGGTGGCCACATGACCGGCACCGCAACCGCACCTGAGTTTTACGCCCGCCTGCGCGAGCAGCTCATCAAGGCGGTGGTCGGCCAGGAGGACGCGATTCGCCTTTGCGCGATCGCCCTTGTCGCGCAGGGCCATGTCCTGCTCGAAGGAGTTCCTGGCACCGGCAAGACCCTGCTCGCGAAGTCGATCGCCCGAGCTCTGGCGTTGGAATATGGCCGCATCCAGTTCACGCCCGACCTGATGCCCGCTGACATTGTCGGGACGTCGGTCTACGACCTGACAAACCGAACATTCGCGTTGCGCCGCGGACCGATCTTCACCAACGTGCTGCTTGCGGACGAGATCAATCGCGCGCCCGCCAAGGTGCAGTCGGCGCTGCTCGAGGCCATGGAGGAGCGCGGCGTGACGCTGGAAGGTCAGCAGCTGCCGCTTCCCGCTCCTTTCTTTGTCCTCGCGACTCAGAACCCGGTGGAGTACGAAGGCACGTATCCGCTGCCCGAAGCCCAGCAGGATCGCTTTCTCTTCAAGGTCAAGCTCGACTATCCGTCGCCCGCCGATGAGATGGAAATCCTGCGACGGTGGGAGTCGGGGATCGAGCTGCGCGATCCGGCTAAAGCCGGTGTCGAGCCGGTGCTTGGGCCCGACGACATCGAGGCGTGCAGGGCAGAGGTGGCGAAGGTGGTGCTCGACGAGAAGATCCGGTCGTACGTCGTGAACCTGGCGTCGGCGACGCGGACCGCGCCGGAGATCGCGCTCGGCGCCAGCACTCGCGCCGAGGTCCTGTTGATGCTCGCGGCTCGCGCGTACGCCGCTTTCGAAGGACAGCAGTTCGTCACTCCTGACCACGTCAAGGCGCTGCTCGCGTCTGCCTTCCGCCACCGGTTGATCCTGCGACCGGAGGCGGAAGTTGGCGGCCAGACCCCAGACAGCGTCCTCGAGGCGGTCGCGAGCCGGGTAGTCCCTCCTCGCTGATCGCGCGTGAGCTGATCATTTGATCCGAGGCCTCGCACCACAGCCCCGGCTGCTGTGGGCAGTCGGCATCGGTGCGGTACTGATCGCCCTGGCGGTCGTGTCGCCGATGCTCGGACTCGTCGCTTTGATCTATCACGCAGGCCTCGTCATCGTCGCGACGCGCGACCTCGCGCTGTTGCCAGGGCGCTCGGGCTTCCGCGTGCGGCGCACCATGCCGCAGCCGTTCTCGCTTGGGGAGCGCGAAGAGGTCACCGTTGTCGTGGAGAATCCGGCCGCGGCGGGGCTGATGGCGGAAATCGCCGACCACGCCCCCGATGAGCTGAATCCTCAACCGCGCGAGGTGCAAGGCCGGTTTGATGGGGACGGAGGGTTGAAGCTCAGCTACCGGACCTCATCG
>JALYSJ010000171.1 GCA_030854855.1 Candidatus Dormiibacterota bacterium | reverse complement strand
ATTCGCCGGCCCTCGGACGGATTCTCCTCGAGGTATTGCGTGAGCCCTTCGGTGAGGGCGATGGAAACGTGGCCCTGAACCTCGGCGTTGCCCAGCTTGCCTTTGGTCTGGCCTTCGAACTGCGGGTCGATGACCTTGACGCTGATCACGGCGGTGAGGCCCTCGCGCACGTCCTCTCCGGAGAGGTTCGGGTCCTGCTCCTTGAGGATGGCCGCCTTGCGCGCATAGCGATTCAGCACGTTGGTCAGCGCAGAACGAAAACCGGTGAGGTGAGTGCCGCCCTCGATCGTATGGATCGTGTTCGCGAAGGCGAGCACGTTCTCGACGAACGTGTCGTTGTACTGCAGCGCGATCTCGACCTGCGTACCGTCAACCTCGCGGTCGACATAGAACGGCATGTGGTTGACAACCTGTTTGTCGCGGTTGAGTGCGCGGACGAAGGAGACAACGCCGCCTTCGAAGTAGAAGGTGTTGGTGAAACCGAGAGCCTCGTCGGCGAGCGCGATCTCGAGCCTCTTGTTGAGGTAAGCCATCTCGCGCAGACGGCGCTGGATGACCTCGCGGTCGAACTTGGTGTCGGGGAAGATCTGAGGGTCCGGCCAGAACCGGACGATCGTCCCGGTGTGATCGGTTTTCCCCACCACCTTGACGGAGCCCTTCGGCACGCCGCGCTCGAACTCCATGTGGTGAACCTTCCCGCCGCGGTGGACCCAGACCTGGAGCTTCTCGCTGAGGAAGTTGACTGCTGACACGCCCACGCCATGCAGGCCCGAGGAGACTTTGTAGCCGCCCCCGCCGAACTTTCCGCCGGCGTTCAGGCGGGTCAGCACCAGCTCGAGGGCCGACACCCCTTCTTTCTTGTGGATGTCGACAGGGATACCGCGGCCGTTGTCCTCGACCTGGACGCTGCCGTCGGCGTAAAGCGTGACCGTGATCCTGGTCGCATACCCGGCCAGGGCTTCGTCGACCGCGTTGTCCACGACTTCGTAGACCAGGTGGTGGAGGCCGGTCGACGAGGTCGAGCCGATGTACATGCTCGGACGCCGCCGCACATGCTCCCGGCCCTCCAGGACCTGGATCTGCTCGGCGGTATATGCGACGTCCGCGCCTAATGGGTGGGGCCTGCGGCTATCAGCACGCTCCGGCGAGGGGTTTCTGGCCGCCATCACCGGTAGAGAGGCCCTCCCAGCGTGGAAAACTCGTAGGGATCAACTGGGCAGAGGTTCAGGTGCTAAATTTTACCCGATTTCGAGATCGAAATGGCCCTCGGCCAGGTCTTAACAGGCCCTATTTCGCGGCTTGTTTCCAGCGCAGCACAGGATCCTCGCTCTGGCCCTGCAAATAGGCGTTGATCTTTCGGGCCGCGGCCACCTCGTCGAGCCGGCCGACGGGCATCTTTTGGGGGGCATCACGAAGGGCCTGAGGGTTGGTTTTCGCCTGCTCGACGATCTCCTTGATGGCCGTCGCGAAAGCGTCCAGGGTGGTTTTGCTCTCGGTCTCCGTGGGCTCGACCATGATCGCCTCGGGCACGACCAGCGGGAAGTACACGGTTGGAGCGTAGAAATTCCGGTCCAGGAGGGCCTTGGCGACATCGAGGGCGCGTACGCCCTGCGGGGCCAGGTTGCGTGCGCTCGCGACGAACTCGTGCATGCAGGGGCCCCGATGCGGCATCTCCAGGTCGTCCTCCACCTGCTTGCGCAGGTAGTTCGCCGAGAGCACCGCGTCGCGCGAGGCCTGCGTCAGGCCGTCACCCCCCATGGCGACGATGTACGAGTAGGCCCTGACCAGCATGCCGAAGTTGCCGTAAAAGCTCCGGACACGGCCAATCGACCTGGGGCGCTTGAAATCCAGGTTCAGGTGGCCGTTGGTGCGCTCCACCGTGGGCGTGGGCAGGAACGGGACGAGCTCGGCCTTCACGCCGACAGGTCCCGCGCCGGGACCGCCGCCGCCGTGGGGCGTGGTGAATGTCTTGTGCAGGTTCATGTGCACCGCGTCGAAGCCCATGTCGCCAGGCCGGCAGATGCCCATGAAGGCATTGAGGTTGGCTCCGTCGTAGTAGAGCATGGCGCCCGTAGCGTGGACAATCTCGGCTATATCCAGTATCTCGCGCTCGAACAGGCCCAAGGTGTTGGGGTTCGTCAGCATCAGGGCGGCAACTTGTGGTGAGAGCTTGGACTCCAGGTCGGCGAGGCTGATCCTGCCGTCGGGACCCGACTTCACCTCGACCACGTGAAATCCGCTGAGCGCCGCGCTGGCCGGGTTGGTGCCGTGCGCCGAGTCGGGGACCAGGACCTGGGTGCGGGTGTCTCCGCGGGACTGGTGGTACGCCTTGATCATCCGCAGGGCTGTCCACTCGCCGTGGGCTCCCGCCGCCGGCTGCAGCGTCACCCTCTCGACCCCGACCACCGCGCACAGGGCGCGTTCCAAGCGCCACATCAGCTCGAGCGCACCCTGGGCGGTGTCCTCGTCCTGGTAGGGGTGGAGGCCGGCGAAACCCGGAAGGGCCGCGGCGGCCTCGTTGACGACCGGGTTGTATTTCATGGTGCAGCTGCCCAGCGGGTAGAACTGCTCGCTGATCGAGTAGTTCAGCGAGGCGAGGCGGCTGTAGTGCCTCATGATCTCCGGCTCACTGAGCTGAGGCAGCCCGGGCGCCTTCGAGCGCAGAAGATCACGAGGCAGGAGCTCCGCCGGCGCCGGCGCCGTGACGTCAGCGTCCGGCAGGCGAGGTGCGCTGGCGCTCTCGCGACTCTTTTCGAAGCTGAGGAGCTCGGTCACGCGGACGCCGACACCAGATCGACCAATTCATCAATTGCCCGAGGATCGTTGACCTCGGTGCACGTGAATGTGACCACTCCTTTCAGCTCGCGGAACCACCGGTTGACCTCGAGGGGGCCAAGAATTCCCTTGCGGGCGAGCTTGCGCACCATGGCGGGAGCCTTCGGCACGCGCATCGGGAACTCGTTGAAGAACTGGCGGTCCGGAAACGCCGGCTCCCAACCCGGGATTGCCGCGAGCCGCTCGGCCAGCGAGTGAGCGCGCTTGAAGCTCACCTCGGCGATCTGGCGCATGCCCTGAGGTCCCATGTAGGTCATGTAGACGCTCGCCGCCAGCGCACACAGAGAGTGGTTGGTGCAAATGTTGGACGTCGCCTTCTCGCGGCGGATGTGCTGCTCGCGGGCGGCCAGGGCAAGGTTGAAGCCGCGGCGACCCTCCTTGTCATAAGCCGTTCCGATCAGGCGGCCGGGCAGCCGCCTCACCAGCTCCTTGCGGCACGAGATGAAGCCGACGTGCGGGCCGCCATAGCTCGGGCTGAGGCCCAGCTGCTGGCCTTCGCCCACCGCGATGTCCGCGCCATATTCGCCGGGCGGCGCGAGGACGGCCAGGCTAATCGGGTCCACGCAAGCGATGGCGAGAGCGCCGGCACCATGAGCTCGCTCGGTCAGCCCCCTGGCGTCAACGAGCAGGCCGAGGAAGTCGGGTTGCTGGAAGATCACGGCCGCGGTCTTCGGCCCGGGCTCGGTGCCTTTGCGCACCTTCAGGCCGCGGCCTTCGCCGAAGCCGCGCAGGACCTCCACGTATTCGGGGTGAACGTAACCGGCGATCACCACCTCGTCGCGACCGGTCTGGACGTGGGCCATCATCGCCGCCTCGGCGACGGCGGTGGCGCCGTCGTAGAGCGATGCGTTGGCGACGTCGAGAGCGGTGAGCTCAGCGATCAGCGTCTGGAACTCGAAGATCGCCTGCAGCGTGCCCTGGCTCGCCTCGGGTTGATATGGCGTGTAGGCCGTGTAGAACTCGGGTTTGGAGGTGACCGCCGCCACCGCGGCAGGGATGAACCGGCGGTACACGCCACCCCCGCGGAAGGTCAGCCGATCGGGAAAGACGCGGTTTCGCGCCGCGAGCGAGCTGATCTGCGACATCGTTTCGTACTCGGAGAGCCCGTTCGGAAGGTCCAACGCTTTAATGCGGAGCGAACGCGGGATGTCGACCAGGAGGTCGTCCATCGACTTGACTCCGATGGCCTCGAGCATCGACGCTCGGTCTTCATCGGAATGGACCAGGTACGGCAATTAGTGGCCCGACCCGGAGGTCGGCAGCATATTCGCGGCATCGGCGGCCGGAGCCAAGGAGACGACGAGCACGCGAGGGAGCGCATACCTACTGGGGTCCCCGCGCTGTGGACGCGGGGGCGGCCGAGCGCGCACAGGAAGGCGACGCCGGCTTTAGCGCCCACCGGGGTCTCCGCGAAATCGGAGATTTCGTGGGGTGGTCTGGCGCCCGGCCGCCTAGGCCAGCGAAGATGCAAGGAGGCCTCTGGGGCGGGACACTAGAATCTCGAGGTGAGCAAGAAGAAGGGGACGCGCATCGAGAAAGACTCCATGGGCGAGATGGAGGTACCGGCCCACGCTTACTACGGCGCCTCGACCCAGCGCGCGGTGCTCAACTTCCCCATCTCCGGACAGCCGATGCCGCGCCGCTTTATTCGCGCCCTCGGCATGTTGAAGCGGGCCGCGGCCCAGACCAACCTGGAGTTGGGCCTTCTGTCGCGGCGGCGGGCACGAGCGATCGCGGCCGCGGCGCTGCAGGTGATCGACGGTGAGCTCGATGGTGAGTTTCCGATCGACGTCTACCAGACCGGATCGGGCACATCGACCAACACGAACGCGAACGAGGTTATTGCCTCGCGGGCGACCGAGATCCTCGGAGGTGAAAGGGGGTTGCGCCTCATCCACCCCAACGACCACGTGAACCTCGGCCAGTCGTCCAACGATGTCATCCCCACCGCCATCCAGCTCGCCGCGGCGATGGC
>JALYSJ010000147.1 GCA_030854855.1 Candidatus Dormiibacterota bacterium | reverse complement strand
GCTCGACCGATCTCTCGCATGGGGAGTACCCGGTCCTGAAAGAGGCTCGGCAGACCGAGGACTTCGAAGGCTATGTCGCTTGGGCGCTGGGCCTGAGCAAAGAGGCGTGCATGCGCACGTTCACGCTCGCCGATCCGGCCCGCCTAGTCGTGGATTTCAGCACCGCAAGCAGTTAATCTTCCCGGCGCCATCGCCATTCAGGCGCCGCCCGCCCCGGTTGTCCCCCAGCAAGCCGTACCGCCCCCTGCGACGCGGAAGCGCGGGTGCTTCGGATGCGGTTGCGGCGGCTGTCTGGTGGTCGTGCTGCTCGTCGTCCTCCTTACCGTCGGAGGCGGCTACTGGTTCTTCATCGTCCAGGCTCAAGCGGCGGTCGACGCACCGGCGGCGCTGACGGTGATCAACCAGCCGGTCGACGTCAACAGCCGGCCGGGAATCCCCGGCGAGGCCCTCAACCCCGGCAACACCGTCCACACCGGCACCGGCGGGCACGCCGCCATCCAGTTTCCGGATGGCTCGTTCCTGCGCATGTCACCAGACACCGAGGTGAAATTGACCGCCGCGCAGCTACAAAGGGACGGCACTTTGAAATCCGCCACTGTGGAGCAGCGGATCGGGCGCACCTTCGCGTCCGTCCAGCACCTGGCGAGTGGAGCAACGTTTCAGGTTGACGGCCACTCCGTCAGCGCTCAGGTTCGTGGCACCGAGTTCGAGATTCTGGTCCGCAAAAACAACACAAACCTGATCAAGGTCTTCATCGGCAGCGTCAACGTCAGCGGTGGTGGGGTGACGATAACGATCACCGCCGGCCAGGAGATCGACGCGGATGCCAACGGCAAGCTCTCCGCCAAGCGGCAGATCCGTCCCGACGTCCAGGACCCATACCCACTGACCTCGCAGTGCTCAAACGCTGCAGCGACCGGAAACAGCCCCGGCACGGTGCAGACGTCGAGCGGCGACAGCCTGACCAACGGCCAGACCGCCCAGAGCACATACAGCTCCGCCGGCGGCAACATGACGATGGCGTTCTGCTACCCCGGAAGCCTGATGAGCGTGACGGTGACCGATCCGGGAGGGCGCGCTTACTCCAAACAGGGCGCGCCCCCGCTGATCATCAAGATCCCCAACGGGCCTGCAGGAACCTACAAAGCGGTGGTGACCGCCATCAACGTGGCCGCAACCGGCGAGGCCTACGCCCTGACGTTCGCGACAGACGCCTCATGCTCCGCCGCCAACGTCGACACGGCCGGGGTGGTGCGCCAGACGCTGAGCAACTCGCTGATCGCGAAGGCGCTGGCCAGCTCGGGCCAGACGGGCATCACCCTGCAGGTACGAGGCGTGTCCCCCACCTCGGCTCGCGTCGTCTACTACTCCAACGTGGGCGGAATTCAGATCTCGTGGACCATCGACTTCTATGCAGCGACTCCCAACCTCGGAGCCGTGATCACTCAAGCGAGCATCCAGGGCATCAACGTGACCACGCAGCTGATCAAACAGGTGAGCTCGCTTGGCGGCGTGTCGATCACTTCGATGCCGACCGGATTCAGCATCGACCGGGTGTATTCGTGCAACGGTCCCGGAGGCGACGGAATCATGGTGGTGGAGGGCCACCGCTAGTGACAGGGAACGTAGCGCGGCGCCGTTAGCCTATCCCTGAGCTATCTTTCCCGGGCCGCATGTCAGCAGTAGCCGCCCGTACGCCACCTCGAAGCACGGGCGGGCGACGCGTGCTCATCGTGGTTTTGATCTTGGTTGTGCTCGTCGGTGGCGGGATCTACTGGCTCAACCGGTCCGCCCAGGCGGCAATCAACGTCGCCGCGACGCTCACCGTCTACCAGCCCGCGGCGTCCATCCAGCCCAACGGCGGCTCCTATTCGCGCGCCACAACAGGGGCCCACGTGCAGGCGGGCGACTCCGTGAAAACCGACGCCAAGGGCCGCGCCTCGATCCAGCTCCCCGATGGCGCGTTGACCCGCCTTGCGAGCGATACGGAGATCACCCTCGACGCCGCGCATTTCACCCAGAGCGGGAATCTCAACGACGCCAAGATCACCCAGAAGATCGGGCGCACGCTCACCAGCGTCCAGCACCTAGTGTCGGGGGCGAAGTTCGACATCGCCGGGCAATCCGCCGTGGCCTCGGTGCGCGGCACGAAGTTCGAGGTGTACATCAAGGCCGACGGCACGATGACCGTCAAGCTTTTCGACGGCGCGCTGGACCTCACCAGCAAGACAGGCGAGAAGGCTCACCTCACAGCACCCCCAGGTCAGCAGGTGACTGTCGACCCGCAGGGCAAGATCGGACCGGTGGGTCCCATCACCGTCGACCGTGATGACCCTTTCGGCCCGGCGCTTGAGGCTTCCGCCGAAGTCGCCAAGGGCACCACGCCTGGCACTGAGCAGGACTTCATCGGCGCGCCCCTCCACAACGGTGAGCAGCAGACCTACACCTACAGCTACGCGGGTGGAAGCCTGGTCAAGGCGTCGCTCGGCTATCCCGGCAGCGCGATGCGGCTCAGGGTCGTCGGTCCAGACGGCCACGTCTACGTCAAAGACGGCCACTCACCCATCGTCGTCGAGATCGCGAACGCCCCGGCGGGCATCTACCAGTTGTTCGTGATTGGCGTCAGCGGCCTAGGCGCGGCGGGTGAGGAACCTTTCCTAGCCGTCGCTTCGGTAGAGGCGTGCGTCAGCACTGACATCGACCGGTTCGGAGCGGTGCGGCTCGGTTACTCCGCCAAGGATCTCGCTGCAGCAATAAAGGTGTCCGGACTTTCCAACCTGAGTGTCACCATCGCGAAGAGCTCCCCCGCCGGTGCGACGGTCACGGGCACCGGCACCTACAACGGTGTGAAGTGGACGGGTTCGGTTCTGTTGGTCGCCCATAACGGCGCGATCGAGATCATCGCCGTCGGGGGGACGGTGTTCGGAGTGAACGTTCCAGCTCAGCAGATCGTGCAGCAGATCGGTTCCGCCATCGGCCAGGATCCGACCAAGCTGAGTCCCGGCTACAAAGTCGACCGTCTATTCGCATGCGACAGCATCGTCATGATCGACGGGCGCCACTCGTAACCAGGGTCGGGCTATTTAATGCAGGCCTAACACGCGCCGCGCGAAGCCGGTGAGCAGGGTCAGCCCGGATCCCGCGAGCAGCCAAGCGATCTCGGCGATTCCCACCAACAGCACCACCATCCCGCTCAGACCAATCGTGCTGCGCCCGATGGCGGGTTGCAGCGAGCGGCGACTGTCTGAGTTTCCTTTGGGTGAAGTGAGCGCAGACTCGAGGTGGTCGAGCAGCACTCCGGCACTGGCGGGCCGGCGGTTGGGTTCGCGATCCATCGCCTGCTGAAGGACCAGCGCGAAGGATGCGGGCAGGTCGGGCACCACATCGCGCACGCTGGGGGGTGCCTCGTACAGGCGGCGGCTCAGCGTCTCGATCCAGCTCTTGGAGAAGAACGGCCGGCGCCCCGTCACCGCTTCGAAGATGATCGCCGCCAGCGAATACACGTCCGCCCGGCCGTCGACCTCGCGACCGACGAGCCGCTCCGGCGCCACGTAGTCGGGAGCGACCGGTCCACCGTTGCCTGGGCCGCTGTTGAAGGAGGCGACGGTACCAAGTCCGAATCCCGTGAGCAGAGTGCGCCCGTCGTCTGCGAGAAGGATGTTCGCGGGCTTGACGTCCCGGTGAATCGTCGCGCGCGAATGTGCGTAGTCAAGCGCGCTGGCGATCGGGCGCAGTAGTGCGATCACGCCGAGCGGCTCGTAGCGCTCGCCCGCTTCGAACACGTCGTCGAGGGTTTTGCCGGCGATCATCTCGGTGACGAGATAGGGCGACTCGCCCTCGTACGCAAGCTCGTAAAGGCGGGGAATAGCCTCGTGCTCCAGCGCGACGTACGACCGGAGCTCGAGCAGGAATCGGCGCGAGAAGCTCACGTCGCGAGCAACATGCGCGCCGATGGTCCGAATAGCTACGCGCCGCTGGAGGCGCGGATGCTCGGCCTCGTATACCGATCCGAGGCTGTCCGTCTCGAGCTCACGGAGCACGCGGTAGCCGCCCACGTGGTGATGGCCGTTACTCGCAGCCTTGGGTCGGGAGCCGTTCCCCTGCGGGTCTTCTTCTCCCACGAAACCTGAACTTTAGGCCACGGCGCCGGAATTACGTACGAACATGCGTCCCGGCATCCAAGGCACTAGGTGTCGGCGAGAGGAGTTGAACCTCCACGCCCTTTCGGGCACCAGCTCCTAAGGCTGGCGCGTCTGCCATTCCGCCACGCCGACTTACCGATCGAAACGATAGGCGAGGGGACGCTTGAAGTTCTCGATCTTGACCGGCTCGAGGGTATCCGCGAGGGTGATGCCGAAGATCTGAGAGACGAAGTAGAGCTCGCCGTCGATCGACCTCCGGATGTTCTTTTCCTGGCGAAAGCCGTGCTGCTCGCCCTCGAAGGCGACGTACGCATAGGGCAGCTGTTTCTTCTTGCACACCGCCACGAACTCCTCGGCCTGGCTTGGCGGCACTACCTTGTCCTCGAGACCCTGGAACAGAATCACAGGGCATCTGAGGTTGTCTGTGAAATGGATCGCCGAGCGATCCCTGTACCGGTCGGCCCTCTCCGGGTAAAGACCCACGAGCCTGTCCATGTAGCGAGCCTCGAACTTGTGCGTCTCCTTGACGAACAGCTCGAGATCTCCGATTCCGAAATGGCTGGCGCCCGCGTTGTAAAACTCGCGCTTGGTCAGCGAAAGTAGGACCGTGAACCCGCCCGCGGATCCACCTGTGATCCACACTCGATTGCGATCCGCCAGGCCCTGTTCGACGAGAAACCGGGCGGCGTTGATGCAGTCGTCAACATCGACGACCCCCCAGTTGCCATTGAGGCGCGTGCGGTACTCGCGCCCGTAACCGGCAGAGCCGCCGTAGTTGACGTCGACGACGGCGAATCCGCGGCTGGTCCAGTACTGGTACTCGAAGGTGTACGCAGGGCCCGCGGAACCGGTCGGTCCTCCATGGCATCGAACCATAAGAGGCGGCCTTTCCCCGGGCGGACCTTCGTACTGCTGGTTGGCCGGGGGGTAATAGATGGCGTGCGCGGTAGCGCCGCCCTCGGTTGAGAATCGGATCGGTTTCGGAAGGCTCATGTTCCCCGGGTCGATGTGCGCGGGGTTGGCTACCTTGACGACTTCCTGCGCACCTGTGTCCAGGTCGATCGTCAAAAGTCTTTCGACCAGCGCCGGCGCGCCGGCGAAGAGCGCCGCCTTCCTCCCGCCGTACGTTTGCAGGCTGCTGAGACTCGTGTAAAACAGCCCGACCTGCCGCATCGTGCCCGTGTTCAGGTCGATCCTCGCGAGCTTGCCGCCGCCTTGCTCGAAATAGAGACAGACGATCTCATCGGGTCCGGCAAAGGCATAGAACCGCATCCCGAAGTACCACTGAGGTGTCCCGAACTCTGCATTTCGCGGACATATCGGTTCGCCTCCTTCGCCTCGCGCACGGTAGAGATTCCACCAGTTGCTGCGATCCGAGATGAAGTACAGCTCACCGGAGGAAGACCACTCCGGCTGCAGGATGGACTCGGTCTCGCCGCCGGCCAACTTCCTCGATGAGGCGATGTGCCCGCCGCGATCGAGCTCGCCGACCCACAGCTCGCAGCCGTCCCACGGCATGTTGGGGTGATTCCAGGTCGTCCATGCAACGCGGCTGCCGTCAGGACTGAGCTTCGGTGACGAGTAGAAGTCGTTGCCCGCGGCGATGGTGATCACGTCGTCTCGGCCGTTCGCGTCGATCGACACCAGCGAGTTGACCGGCTCCCGCTCGCCAGTGGTGTGGTCTTCGCGTACCGCGATCACGCGACCTCGGCGATCGTCGACCTCCATATCGGAATGGCGCACGTCGGCCGCCGGCGTGATCGGCTGAGGCGTTCCTCCACGATCCTGCCGGTATAGGCGCTGATCGGCGAAATTGGTGAACCAGACGGTGCCGTGGCTGGCAGCGAAATGGCCGCCTCCATATTCGTGGACGCGCGTGCGCGCGTTGAATCCCTTCGGAGTCACATCGCTCTGCGTCCCGTCCGCCTCACGCCGGCAGACGACGATGCGGCCGGCTTCGTCGGGCCGGAGCTCCGACCAGTAGAGGTCGTCGCCATCGCAACGGATCATCTGGTTGCGCATCTGCACGCCGCCGTTGAGCAGAAGGTCGAGCGTGA
>JALYSJ010000145.1 GCA_030854855.1 Candidatus Dormiibacterota bacterium | reverse complement strand
TGGCGGGCGAGCTCCTGCAATCGTGCGCGGTCACACACAACGGGCTCGAGGGCGACCGGCGTTGGGCCATCGTGGATGGCTCGCCCAACCGCGCCGGCAAGTTGCTGACCATCAGCAACCACGCGCGCCTAATGACGTATCAGGCACGGCTGGCAGGCAGCGACGCGGAGGTCCTGACGCCCGCAGGTGAGAAACGGCGCCTGGACGAACGGTCGGTCACCGAGCTCGCTGTCGAGTCGTCGCGCTCGCTGACGCTGCGCGAGCTCGAGGGCGCCAACTTCGATGACTCCCCGCTGCTGGTGGTCAACCTTGCCACCGTCTCGGCGTTTGGCATCGAGGCAGGGCAGCGGATAGATCATCGCCGGTTCCGCGCGAACCTCTACGTCGACGGGCTGGCACCGGAGGAAGAGGTCGGTTGGTTGGGGCGGCGCCTCAGGGTGGGCGACGCAGAGCTGGAGGTAGTCAGCCGCTGCGTGCGCTGCGTCGTCATCACGCACGACCCTGACACGACGCAAACGTCGCCGGAGCTGTTGCGGCTGCTCACTGAGACGCGGCAGACGTGCCTGGGAATGTACTGCCGGGTTACGGCGTCAGGCCACGTCGCGGTCGGTGATGCTCTCTGCGTGGTGTAGCTTTGTCGGCGGCGGTTGCTGTTCAAGTACCAGGAGGCATCATGGCGGTCAAACCTTTCTCGGATGAGTGGGCGCAGAACGTCAAGGACGAGGTCAACAAGTCGACCGTCTATAAGGCGGCGGCCAAAGGCTGGAAGTGGACGGTTGGGCTCGTCGTCGAGGCCGAGCCGGACAAGAACTTTCCGGAGCCGCGTGGTGTCGTGATGGACCTTTTCGACGGCGACGCGCGCGACATCAAAGTCGGTTCGACCGCCGATGCTCAAAAGTGCGACTTCGTGATCACGGCGCCCTACTCGCGCTGGAAGCAGGTGGCCAAGCTGGAGCTCGACGCCACCAAAGGCATGCTGCAGGGCAAGCTCAAGCTCAAGGGCGATCTGCCGACCATCGTGCGGTACCAGAAGGCGTCCCAGGAGCTGACCGTGTGCACGACCCGGTTTCCGGTTGAATGGCCGGACGAGCAGTAGAGGCCGCAACCAACACGCTGGTCAAGTATTCGAGCACAGAGCCAAGCGCCTTCGCCGAGCTGCTCGGGGGCCTGATCGAAGCCAACGTGCTGGCCCATCCGCAAAAGAGGAAGGACTTTGACGCGCTGGTCGCGCGCGTCGGCATCTGGGCCAACGACATCGACGAGGGAGCAACCTTTGTTTTCGAATCCGGCACGCTGACCGTCTACAACGGCCTCGAGCCCCGCCGCACGATCACGATCCGTTCAGACTCGGAAACGATCATGTCGCTGGGCACTATGAAGATCGGAGTGTTCGGCCTTCCCATTTACTACGACGAGGTCGGAAGGGGAGTGGCGGGCAAGCTGCTCCGGAGGACGCTGAAGATCGATGGAATGCTGCCGAATATTGCGACGCTGAATCGCGTCACACGCATATTCTCTATCCATTGACGCGCCTTGCAGTCATAGGGGCCGGGAGCATGGGTGCTCAGATCGCCCAGCAGGCGGCGCTACACGGAGTCGACGTGCGGCTTCACGACAAGAGCTCCGAGCAGCTTGCGAAAGCGCTTGAGTCGAATCGCGGTCACGTCATGCGCCGCGTGGAGAAGGGGAAGCTCGGCCAGGACGAAGCGGAGGCGGCGCTCTCCCGTGTGCGCACTACCACCGACATCGCGGCCGCCGCGGCCGGCGCCGAATTCGTCATCGAGGCTGTCTTCGAGGACCTGCAGCTGAAACGTGCGGTCTTCGCCGAGCTCGACCGAATTGCCGAACCGGAAACCGTGCTCGCGAGCAATTCGTCGACGATGGGGATCAGCAGGATCGCGGACGTCACGTCGCGGCCGGAGCGCTGCGTGAACGTGCACTTCTTCTACCCGGTGCTGGTGATGGACCTGGTCGAGGTGGTGCGCGGCCCGCAAACATCGGACGGCACTGTCGAGCGCGCGATGGCGATGGTGCGAGAGATGGGCCGCACACCCGTCCTCGTCAACAAGGAGATCGACGGGTTCATCGTCAATCGCATTCTTCACGCCGCGACCCAGGAGGCTTACCGCCTCCTCGATGCCGGCGTCGCGAGTTTCGAGGACATCGACATCGCGGTCGAGAAGGGCCTCAACTGGCCGATGGGGCCCTTTCGCCTGGGAGACTTCAGCGGCCTGGACGTGACCTACAACGCGAGGCTGCACATGTACCGCACAACGGGAGACGAGCGATTCCGACCGTCCCCTCAGCTGGAGGCCAAGGTGAAATCCGGCAAGCTCGGCCGCAAATCGGGCGAGGGTTGGTACAGGTATTGATGCCCTCGAAGATTCACCATATCGGGGTCGCGGTCAATGACCTGAACGACGCGATCCGTCTTTACCGGACCGCTTTTGGTGCCGAGTTGGTGCATCGAGCGAGGAATGAGAAGGAAGGGCTGGAAGCGGCCTTTCTGCGGGTGGGCGATGGGGAGGTCGAGCTGATGTCCCCGCTGCGCGACGATTCCCCCGTGGGAAAGTTCATAGCCAAGCGCGGGCCTGGATTTCATCATGTCGCGTACGGAGTGAGCGACATCGAAGGCGCGCTCGCCGAAGCGCGTGCCGCCGGCCTCGAGCTGATCGACAACGAGCCGCGCATGGGCATGCACGGCACACGCATCGCCTTTTTGCATCCGAAGAGCGTGGGCGGTGTGCTGACAGAGCTGGTCGAGATATGACCGACGCCCAGAACGACAGTGGTCTCCAGCTCAAGCCGGTGTACTCGGTCGAGGACCGGCGCGCCGAGGAGCCTCTGCCCGGAGAGTTCCCTTTCACGCGCGGCATTCACAAGGACATGTATCGAGGCCGGCTGTGGACGATGCGCCAGTACGCCGGCTTCGGCACCGCGGCCGAATCGAACAAGCGCTACCAGTTCCTGCTCAAGCAGGGCCAGACGGGACTCTCCGTCGCCTTCGACCTACCGACCCAGATCGGCTACGACTCGGATCATCCGATGGCCAATGGCGAGGTAGGAAAGGTGGGCGTGGCGATCGACTCGCTCGAGGACATGGAGATCCTGTTCAGGAACATTCCGCTGGACAAGGTGTCGACCTCGATGACGATCAACGCCACCGCGTCGATGCTGCTTCTTCTCTATCAGCTCGTGGCGGAGAAGCAGGGCTGCCCTCCGGAAAAGATCACGGGCACCGTGCAGAACGACATCCTCAAGGAGTACGCCGCGAGGGGGACTTACATCTTTCCGCCACGCCCCTCGATGCGGTTGATCACGGATCTCTTCGCCTATAGCGGGCGCGAGCTGCCGAACTGGAACATGATCTCCATCTCGGGCTACCACATCAGAGAGGCCGGCTCGACCGCGGCCGAGGAGATCGCGTTCACGCTCAGTCACGCGGTCGCCTACGTCGAGGCCGCGCGCGTGGCTGGGCTCGCGGTGGACGACTTTGCCCCTCACCTTTCCTTCTTCTTCGCCTCGCACATGGACTTCTTCGAGGAGGTGGCGAAGTTCCGCGCGGCCAGGCGCATGTGGGCTCGCATCATGCGAGATCGATTCCACGCCGTTGACGCGCGCTCGCTAGCCCTGCGTTTTCACGCTCAGACCGGCGGCGTCACGCTGACGGCGCAGCAGCCGCTGAACAATGTCGTGCGCACGGCGCTCGAGGCGATGAGCGCGGTGCTGGGCGGCACGCAGTCGCTGCACACCAACGGTTACGACGAGGCTCTCGGCCTTCCCTCGCAGAGCGCGGCCGAGCTAGCGCTGCGAACGCAGCAGCTCATTGGTTATGAGACAGGTGTGCCGCTGGTCGCGGACCCTCTCGGTGGGTCGTACTACGTTGAGAATCTCACCGATCGCGTGGAGGAAGAGGCGCAGACGATCATGGCCGAGGTGGACGAGCTCGGCGGTGCGGTGGCATGCATCGAGAGCGGTTGGACGCAGAGGCGGATCGCTGACAGCGCATATCGGATGCAGCGGCGGATCGAGTCCGGCGAGCGCGTGGTGGTCGGAGTCAACCGCTACGCGGAGACGGAAGCGGAAGCGGTCGAGATCATGAAGATCAGCCCGCGTCACCAGGTGGCGCAGGCGCGGGCGCTGAAACGACTGCGAGCTCGGCGCTCGACGGCGGTCGTCGACCGGCACCTCGCGGAGATCGAACGCGCGGCGCGCGGCAGCGACAACCTGATGGTGCCGCTCAAGGCGGCGCTGGCCGACTACGTGACGATCGGCGAGTGCTGCACGGTCCTGCGTGGCGTTTTCGGCGAGTACCAGCCTGGCGAGGCAGCCTGATGGCCGATTCGACCCCCAAGCATCGCAAGGTCGATCCGCTCAACGAGCTGCGCGCGCGCAAGTACGAGGCGGGGCATGGCGACGCCGAAGCTTTCAATCGCCAGCACTTGAAGGGCAAGCTCACGGCGCGCGAGCGCATCGCCCGCCTGGTCGATCGCAACTCGTTCGAGGAGCTCGACATCTTTGCCACGAATCGCGCCACCGTTTTCGGCCTCGAGAACAAGCGGGTGGCAGGCGACGGCGTGGTTACGGGCATGGCCAAGATCGACGGCAGGGATGTGATGCTGTTCAGCCACGACGCGTCGGTCTTCGGCGGCTCCCTGGGCGAGGTTTTCGCCGAGAAGGTGATCAAGGTCATGGACCTCGCGCAACGCAACGGCATTCCCATCATCGGGATCAATGACTCTGGTGGCGCCCGGATCCAGGAGGGGGTCGTCTCGCTGGCGGGCTACGCCGAGATCTTCTATCGCAACGTGGCGGCCAGCGGTGTCATCCCTCAGCTGAGCCTGATCCTGGGTCCCTGCACCGGAGGGGCGGTGTACTCGCCCGCGATCACCGACTTCACCTTCATGGTCCACGAGGTCGGATACATGTTCATTACGGGGCCAGAGGTGATTCGTGTCACCACAGGCGAGGAGGTGACCTTCGACTCGCTCGGAGGCGCCGAGGTGCACAACGTCAAGTCGGGAGTCGCGCATTTCCTCGCCGAGTCCGAAGACGAGTGCTTCGCCCAGGTGCGCCGCCTCTTCAAGTACATACCGCAGAGCTCGGAGCAGAAGCCTCCGGTCGTCAAGGCCACCGACCCCCCGGAGCGCGAGGCGCCGGGGCTGGCGACCATCATCCCCGACAACCCGAAGGAGCCCTACGACATCAAAGAGGTCATCGGGATGGTTGTCGATCACGCCGACTTCTTCGAGGTCCAGCAGTTCTTCGCGATGAACATGGTGGTCGGCTTCGCGCACCTCGACGGTCACCCGATCGGAGTTGTAGCGAACCAACCGAAGGTGATGGCGGGGGCGCTTGACATCAACGCTTCAGTGAAGGCCGCGCGCTTCGTTCGCTTCTGCGACGCGTTCAACATCCCGCTCGTCACGTTTGTCGACGTCCCGGGCTTCCTGCCCGGCACGGCGCAGGAGTACGGGGGCATCATCCGCCACGGATCGAAGCTGCTCTACGCCTTCAGTGAGGCAACCGTGCCCAAGCTCACCGTGATCACGCGCAAGGCGTATGGCGGCGCTTACTGCGTCATGTGCTCGAAGCACATTAGGGCCGACTTCAACGTCGCGTGGCCGACCGCCGAGATCGCGGTGATGGGTCCGGAGGGCGCGGTCAACATCATCTTTCACCGCGAGCTGGAGGCCGCCGCCGACCCTGTCGGCCGCCGGCGCGAGCTCGTGAGCGAGTACACGGAGCGGTTTGCGAACCCCTTCATCGCGGCTGAGCGCGGGTACATCGATGACGTCATCGAGCCCGGACGCACGCGGCACGAGCTGATCAAGGCGCTCAAGATCGCGCTGCGCAAGGAGCGCGTGCGCCGCCCTCGCTGGCACGGCAACATCCCGCTCTAGATAACCGAAGTCCGGATCTTCCTACACTTAATGCGTGCCGAGACCGCTCCGTCTGGCGTCAGCCTGATTTGAAGCTCCTCGAGTACCAGGCCAAAGAGGTGCTCGCCTCGCTTGGCATAGCCATACCGCCGGGGAAGATCGCGCGCACGCCGGACGAGGCCGCCGCCGCCTGCTCGGAGCTCGGTCCTGTCGCGGTCAAGGCGCAGGTCCCTGTCGGCGGGCGCGGCAAGGCGGGTGGCATCAAGCTCGCGAAGACTCCCGAGGAGGCGCGAGCGGCCGCCGGTCAGATCATCGGGATGGACATCAAGGGGTTCAAGGTGCCGCTGGTCTACTGCGAGTCGGCGCTGGAGATCGGGCGCGAGCTCTACCTCGGCTTCACGGTCGACCGCGACGCGCGCGCCAACATCCTGATGCTGTCGGCGAAAGGCGGTATCGACATCGAGCAAGTCGCGGAGGACTCGCCCGAGTCGATCGCGAGGCTCTATCCAAACGCGTGGCGCGGGCCGCTCGATTTCGAACTGAACCAGCTCGTGTACAGAGCAGGATTGGGCGAGCTGGCGAGGCCCCTGAGCGGCATGATCAAGAAGCTGTATCGGGCGATTCCCGATCTCGACGCCCTCACGGCGGAGATCAACCCTCTGGTCGTGACCAAGAGCGGCGAGCTGATTGCCGGTGACGCCAAGCTCGAAGTTGATGACAACGCCATGTGGCGGCACAAAGACCTCGAGCAGCGCTTTGGCGCCGACCTCGAAGGCGATCTCTACGAGGTCGAGGCAAAAAAGCGCGGGCTGACGTACGTCTCGCTCGACGGCGAGATCGGGATCATCGGCAACGGCGCGGGATTGTGCTTGAGCACCCTCGACCTGGTTCAGCGAGCCGGCGGCCGCGCGGCGAACTTCTGCGACCTCGGCGGCGGCGCGAAGGCCGAGGTGGTGGAGAACGCGCTTGCCGTGATCCTTATGAACCCTCGCGTGAAGGGAGTGCTGATGAACGTCTTCGGAGGCATCACGCGTGGAGACGAGGTAGCGAAGGGCCTGGTCGCCGCGCGCGACAACTTGAAGATGCAGTTGCCGCTGGTGGTTCGCCTCAGTGGCACGCGCGAGGAGGAGGGCCGCAAGATCCTCAAAGAGAACGGCATCGAGCCGGGGGCCAATGCCTGGGAGGCCGCGCAGAAGATCGTCGAGCTGACGCGGGTGAAAGCGTGAGCATCCTGCTCGATTCCTCGACCCGCGTGATCGTCCAGGGCATCACTGGTCGCGAGGGGACCTTCCACACGGAGCAGATGCAGGCAATGGGCACCAAGGTCGTCGCGGGCACCAGCCCCGGCAAGGGCGGCACGACCCACCTCGGCGTTCCGGTGTTCGACACGGTCGCGGATGCGTTTGAGGCGACCGGTGCCACCGCGGCGGGCATCTTCGTTCCCCCTCCGTTTGCCCCCGACGCGATCATGGAGGCGGCCGCGGCCGGCATCAAGCTGATCGTGTGCATCACCGAGGGCATTCCGATCCAGGACATGATCAAGGTGAAGGATTTTCTGCGCGGCTATCCCTCGGCGCGGCTGCTCGGGGCGAACTGCCCAGGGTTGATCACCCCGGGCGCGGCCAAGATCGGGATCATCCCGCAGAGGCTCACCCTGCCCGGCCATGTCGGACTCGTCTCGCGCAGCGGCACGTTGACGTACGAGGTTGGCTCGGCGCTTTCGGCAGCGGGCATGGGGCAGTCCACCATCGTCGGCATCGGAGGTGATCCGGTGCTTGGGATGACCTTTAGAGACGTGATCGAGCTCTTCGAGCAGGACCCCGCGACCACTCACCTGGTCGTGATCGGCGAGATCGGTGGGAGCGATGAGGAGCGCGCGGCCGAGCTGCTCGCCCGCGGCAGTCGCCTCAAGGCGGTGGCCTTCATCTCCGGTCGCACGGCCCCGGAAGGAAAGCGCATGGGTCACGCGGGAGCGATCATCTCGGGCAACCGAGGCACCGCGAAGAGCAAAGAGGAGGCTTTCCGCAAAGCCGGCGTGGCGATCGCGGAAACCACCGACGAGATCGTTGGCCTGCTCAGGTGATGGCGATGCCCCTTACGCTCACAAAGGCGGTCCCAGGCGACCGGCTGCGCTACTTCGGTCTTCTCGCCGCGCTTCTTGTGTGGCTCGCCTACACGCGCATCGTTTTTGTTCTCGAGGGTCTGCACCTGTCCGCGCCGCCGTGTCCTTTCTATTACTTCACCGGACATCCGTGTCCGTTCTGCGGCGGCACTCGTTCGTTCGCGTACATGTGGCAGGGGGACCTGGCGAACTCGGTCCGGCTGTACCCGCTGGGGCCGGCGCTTTTTGCGGGCGCCTTCGTCGCGGCTGGAGGCCTCGCGGTCGGGTTGGTAACCGGCCGGACGTGGACGCCTCGCCTCACGCGCGTGCAGTGGCGGGCGGTGGTCATCGGCGCGGTTAGCGCTGTCACTCTCAGCTGGGCGTTGAAGGTTTTCGTCCTCGGCAACTGAGATCCGGCGCCTGGCGCCAGATGAGTGGCAGACGTTTCGTGAGGTCAGGCTCGCCGCACTGAAAGAGGCTCCCTATGCCTTCGGGTCGACATGGGAGAGCGAGAAGGGCGGCAGCGAAGCAGACTGGCGGCAGGCGGTCACGTCGCGGACGCGTTTTGTGGCCGAGGTGAAGGGCCGGGTGGTTGGGATGGCCGCGGGCGGCCCCTCGAGCTATGCCGGGACCGCGGCCCTGACCTCGTTGTGGGTTGAGCCGGGTTCGCGAGGCCGTGGAATTGGAGATCGACTGGTGATTGCGGTGGTGGAGTGGGCCAGGGCGGCAGGCTTCCGCCGGGTGCTCTTGTGGGTGACCGAAGGCAACCTGAAGGCGGAAGCGCTGTACAGTCGCAATGGCTTCAGCCGGACTGGGGAAACAATGGAAGAGCCCAGGCCCGAATTCGAAATGTCGAAGAGTTTTTGATGGAACTTTGGTCACGTGGGGTTTCGTCCGCTGACCCAGGCGTGCAAGGATGGTTGACGTGAATTTCGACCTGAGCACAGAGCAAGAAGCGATCCGAGACACGTGCCGTGATTTCGCACGAGAGGTCGTCGCGCCTGCGGCCGAGGAGCTCGACCGGGAGCACAAGTTCGGCTACGACATCGTCCGGCAGATGGGAGAGCTCGGCCTTTTCGGCCTGCCGTTCGCGGAGGAGTACGGAGGCGCCGGCGCTGATTTTCTTTCCCTGTGCCTTGCCATCGAGGAGATATCGCGGGCCGACACCGGAGTTGGGATCACGCTCGAAGCCGCTGTGTGCCTCGGAGCGGCGCCGATTCATGACTTCGGCACCAAGGAGCAAAAGGAGCGGTGGCTGCCCGACCTGCTCGCAGGACGCAAGCTGTGGGCGTTCGGCCTCACCGAGCCGGAGGCCGGAAGCGACGCCGGCGCAAGCAAGACGCGAGCCGAGATTCGCGATGGGAGCTGGGTCGTCAACGGCTCGAAGCAGTTCATCACCAACAGCGGGACCGACATCTCGGCGGGCGTGACTGTCACGGCCGTGACGGGCAAGGTGAATGGCGGCCGTCCGGAGATAAGCGCGATCATGATCCCGAACGGGACGCCGGGATTTGAGGTCCTTCCGTCATATCGCAAGCTCGGATGGCATTCGTCCGACACCCATCCGCTGAGCTTTGAGGATTGCGCCGTCCCTAAGGAAAATCTTCTCGGCGCGCAGGGCGGCGGCTACAAGCAGTTCCTGCACACGTTGCTGGGCGGTCGCATCGCCATCGCAGCCCTTTCAGTCGGCCTTGCGCAAGCGTGCCTTGATGCGTCGCTTGCATACGCGAAGGAGCGGCGCACTTTCGGCGTTCCGATCTCCAAGCACCAGGCGATCCAGTTCAAGCTCGCCGACATGGCGATGGAGACCGAGCTCGCGCGGACGATGGTGTACCGGGCGGCCGCGGCCTACATGAAGGCGGGGGAGACCACGACGGACGAGGCGCGCATGCTTGCGGCGATGTGCAAGCTCTATGCATCCGAGGTGTCCAAGCGTGCTGCCGACCAGGCCGTGCAGATCCACGGCGGTTACGGCTTCATGGAGGACTATCCGGTCGCGCGGTACTGGCGCGATGTAAAGATCAACGAGATCGGTGAGGGAACGTCCGAGGTGCAGCGGATGCTGATCGCGCGTCTCTTGGGCTGCTGACGCGACGTGAGTGACTGCTGCACGCCGAAGGGCTACCAGCGAATGTTCAGCCGGAGGAGCGCCCAGTCCGAGGCGAGGCGCTATCGGCGCAACGGACTCGATCCCACCTCGCGACGCATCGTCGAATTCCTGAAGCAGTACGGGGTGGCTGGTCTGACCCTTCTCGAGGTCGGCGGCGGCATCGGCGCCATCCAGATCGAGCTTCTCAAGGCGGGCGCCATCAGAGCGGTGAGCGTCGAACTCACACCCACGTACGAGGAAACTGCCGGCGAACTGCTGCGTGAGGCCGGATTGGAGGACCGGGTCCAACGCAGCGTTATGGACTTTACTCGGGCCGGCGTCGAGATCGAGGCTGCCGGAGCCGTTGTCATGAACCGCGTCATCTGCTGCTACCCGGACATGCCTAAGCTGGCGGCCGCCGCCGCGAGTCGCACTCAGAAAGTTCTTGTGATGAGCTTTCCGAGAGATACGTGGTGGATGCGACTGGGGCTCGCGCTCGCCAACTTCGGCTTGTGGGTTACGCGGCGGCAGTTCCAAGTCTTCGTGCACTCGCCAGACCAGATCCTGGCCGTTGCCAAGGAGCATGGACTCAGGACTACGCTCAACCGGCCAGGTTTCGTCTGGCAGATTGCCGCCCTTGAGAGGGTCTCGGGTTAGCGATAGACCCCGTTGTGACCGAGGCTGTGGAGGCCGACGTTCGGGAAGTACGTCAAGCCGTGGTCCTCGGAACCCACCGGAATCTTGGCGATGAGCGTGCCGTTCGTCG